>CAIMMA010000406.1 GCA_903842475.1 uncultured bacterium | reverse complement strand
GCTCCCGTTCCGCGCCTAGCACGAATGCATGCCGGTGCAGGCTTTGATGGATAGGGATGGTGCGCATCAGATTACCGCTCCGGAAAAACTAAAGACGCTGTTGACCATGCTGGCGGCAAAGCAGATGAAGCTGATGCCGAACACGACGTTCAGCAGCAGCTTGAAGCCGCCGGAAAGATCATCCTTGTTGAAGATGTAGATGATGCCGCACAGGCCCATGGCGACGATGGAGATCCATTTTCCCGCTGGGCCGGTAATTGTATTGACCACCATCTCCAGCGGCCCGGAAAACTCCGTGATGCCGCCGGAAGCGTGGGAAATGGTCGGTAACAGTATGATCGACAAAAGGGAAAAAATGATGCGTTTAGACATGGTAGATAACCTCCATCAGATATTGATTGATTCCGGCCTCATGGCCGGTTACTTCCAGGATTTCCGAGATGCGGCGCCCGCCGGGCGCACGCTTGATGAAGATGATCAGCCCAACCGACTTGCCAATCAATTTCTGTTTCGGTGCTGGGGTGGCCTCCGCAATCAGTTCTTCCAGGCGGTCCAGCCCCTCGGCCGCGCTATTGGCATGGACCGTGGCTATCCCGCCGGGGTGACCGGTGTTCCACGCCTTGAGCAGATCTAGGGCCGCACCGTCGCGGACTTCGCCCACAATGATCCGTGTGGGCCGATAGCGCATGGTCACCTTGACCAGGCGGCGCATATCGACAAAATCCGAGGTGCGGAAGAAAACTGTATTTTCGCTTCTGCTCTGGAGTTCCATCGTGTCTTCCAGGATCAGGAGCCGGTCGTCCGGGCAGATTTCCGAAAGAGCATGGATCAGGGCATTGACCAGGGTGGTTTTGCCCGATCCGGTGCCGCCGACCACGAGGATATTCTTGCGCTTGGCAAGCGACTGCCGGATCAAGGGCGCAAGGTCCGGATCGAGAATGCCGGACTCGATATATTTCTCCAGAGTGAACACCTTGGATGCTTTCTTTCGGATCGTGAAGCTTGGACCGGAAACGACCGGCGGCAGGAGCCCCTCGAATCTGGAACCGTCCAAGGGTAATTCGCCTTCGACAATTGGATTTTCTGCCGTGACCACGGTTTCCAGGCCGCTTGCCACCAGGGAGATAATAAGCCGGCCCTGGGCGGGTTCGATTCTGGAGGTCAGGCGCATGTCCTGCCCCAACTTTTCGACCCAGAGATTGCCGTCAGGATTGACCATGATCTCAACCACGTCCGGATCGCGCAGCGCTCCCATAATGACAGGCCCGAGATTATGTTCCAGATTGGCGAGTAGCCGCTTGTCGATCATGATTTTCTTTTAATCCTGAAACAGAGCTCCAGTTCGGATGCCCCAAACCTTTGCCCATCTTTTCGCTCGATTCGGATTCTCCCGCCGGATCACTCTATCCACGGCCAGAGACAACCGCCGCAGTGCATTAGCTCGCCTCCGGCGCGCTTTGCTTTCACTCGGCTGCATTCAGCGGTACCAATGCAGGGCAACGAAGGCAGCAACGTTTATTACGGCTGAAACGCCGATAATCGCCGTCAGCCAAATGTGACTGATACGAAACTCTTTGTAGGCCGATTGAATACCGATCAGAGCCGCTGAGGACAGGGCGGGCGTCAATTCCTTCGATACCTGTTGAACCGCTCGCACGTATTCGCCAACCTGGGCCGCCAAAATCTTGGTTAAGGCTTTATTGTGCCGATCTACCATCTTGTCCGTTTCTGCCAGGTAGGCGTTGAGCAGGGTGACGGTCATCAATATCGGGTCGTCCGGCTCTATGTTTCGTGTCTGGTGCGCAGCTCTCAACAACGCGGCAGCCTGCTCGGTGCTCATGCCATAACCTGTCGGGCAGTGCATCGAGATCGGATCCTGCGGGGTTTGGCTGGTGGTCTCGGTTATCATTGCCGGACCTCAACACGGGAGGTGGTGCTGGTGCCGCCGCCGCTGATCGACTTTATGGGGACGGAGAGTTGATCGATATGGAGAGTCCCAAGTTCGGGATCAGGATCGGCGAGACAGTAAAATACCTGGGCCTCGGCCCGGAGCGCTGCTTCGGCTTGGACTTCAAGGTGATGGACGCCATCGTCGTCGAATACGGCGACGACCGGCAGGGTGATATATGCTGTTGCGCGGTATTTCTTTGGGGTAGACATGTTGGAGACCTCCGTTTTTTATGTTTGGTCAGGCCGGGAAAATCGGGGTGGCGGTTACGACGCCACCCCTGCTGCCATGAGCCCCCCCCTAAACCAATCGAGCCTTTTCAATCTCAACCTGGACATCGCGCCAGAACATCAACAATCGTTGCCGAGTCATTAGGGGGGAGCTAGAGTTGATGGCAGCCTCGAATGTCTCCCGGCGAGAAAACATATCTTCCAGGTCTTGACCGAAGGTTGAATGTTTGCGGTCTGGGATTGAGATTACAGCGTAGAATTTGTCCTTGTACTCTTGATAGACCTTGAAATTCTCTAGCTTGGTCTCACCTGATGCCAGTTCGCCGAAATAGCGATTCAGCCAGACGACCAGGCCTATCTTTTGACCGAGATCCGTATCAATAAAATTCGATGCCAGTGTTTTGAGGCCAGTCGCCGTGTCTTGCGCTGCTTGTCCGCCGGTGAGCACCGTGTGCAAAAGGATCGAGTGGCCAAGCTCCAGCAGTAAATCCAAAGCTTTGTTTTGCTTCAGGTAAGAAAGTAGAGGGACGAAGGTGGCCGCACCGTTGTCGATGACAATGTGGTCTGCCACGGAAGTCGTTACGATCTCCATCAATTGATCGAACCGGCGCTGGTCTATGTCGTCACCCTTCAGGATGTCGAGTGCGGTGACATCGAGGTTTGCGTATCCCGCGAAGGTCGAATTCACAGGGTCGGTGTCAATTCCCGAAACTTTCAGCCCTTGCTTGTCGATATATTGATACAGGAGGGACGCGACCAGAGACTTGCCAACACCACCTTTGCCTTGGAGAACGAAATGGGCTATGCTCATACTGAATACTCCTTTTTCTGTGGATTCTTCCGGGACTTTCTGCCCCTGGGCCTCCCTAACCTTGCTGGCGCTGTCTGCTTGGTGGACAAAAACCATCTGT
>CAIMMA010000405.1 GCA_903842475.1 uncultured bacterium | reverse complement strand
CTGGCAAAGCGCATGGGCTGCACCTTTGAAGGTGTTGATGGGTTCGGGCATGCCGGATTTACTGTTGTGGCAGGTTTCACATTTTTCGATTTTCTGTCCTTCAGCGAAGGAGAGCCGTTTGCCGTCGGGGCCTTTGCTGTGGTGGCAGGTCTTGCATTCCAGACGGGCCTGATGCGCGCCATGGGGAAACTGGGCAGGTTTTGGGGTTTTGGCCGGATCAATGGTGGATTCCAGGGTGATCTCCGCTGGACCTTTGTCCCCAGCCATTGCTGCGCCAACTAAATAAGGTGCGCAACAAAACGCTAGGATAGCGCCGCAAACCAGCATTCTCTTCATGTCACTCCTCCTCCCTTGTATTTGGATCGATTAAAAGCATAGTAAAGACAGTGTGGTTTTATAACGTGATCTTGGGAGCTTGTCAAGTTGGCGGTGTGCATGCGTTCGGTTGCTTAGCCCCTGTCTGCGACCCTGTTGTCCGATCAGCTCGAGCCATAGCTGTGCAGCCCGGACAAAAGAAAATTGACCCCGAAATAGGTGAAAAAGACAGCGAGGAAGCCGATAATGGCCAGCCAGGCGATGCGTTTGCCGCGCCAGCCGCGGGTGAAGCGTGCGTGCAGGGTCAAAGCGTACATGAACCAGGTGATGATCGACCAGGTTTCCTTGGGATCCCAGCTCCAATAAGTGCCCCAGGCCTCGTTGGCCCAGATGGCCCCGGTGATGATGCCGGCTGACAACCACATGAAGCCGAACGCGATGGTCTTGTGGGTCAGGTCGTCGATGACTTTCAATGCAGGCAGTGAGGCGACCAGCGAGGTTGCCGGGTCTTTCTTGTTGTCCGCCGAATGCTTCATCAGATACATCACCCCCAGGCCGGCGGCCATAGTAAAGGCGCCGTAGCCGATGAAGCAGGTGACGACATGCGCGATCAGCCAGTTGGACTGAAGGGCGGGGATCAGCGGGTTGATCTGCGAGTCAATCCGGTCGGAGAGAGACGCGTAGGCCATGGCGACGGCCACGCAGGGCATGACAAAGGCGCCCATCACCCGTGCTTTGAACCGGTATTCCATGAACAGATAAAAGACCGTGGTGCACCAGGCAAAAAAGACCAGCGACTCGTACATGTTGGTCAGCGGGGCGTGACCGGCGCCCAACTGGTAGGACTCATACCAGCGCAGGCCGATGGCCACGGTCTGGACGACGACGCCGCTCAGCGCCAACACCATGCCGATGAAACCTATGCGCGGGTGTTTGAAGAGAAAGAGCCCGAGGTACAAGGCGGCGGCTAACAGGTAAGCGATCATGGTGACGCCAAAGAGTTGGGAACTATCCATAATATGTCCGTTCAGGCAATTGGTACCTTGGGTATGAATCTTGACAGGAATTACTGTTCTAACCTGCTGATAAACTCAGAGAATTTTTCAGAAAAGCCTACTTTATTCTTGTTGGCCTCGCCAGCGAAAAAAATGGTGCAACCCGATCCGCTTGGTTGGACAAAAGCGTACATTTTACGGTGCGACATGAAAAAGGCGATGTACAGGCCGACGAGCATGAGCAGGCAACCCCCGTAGACCAGCCAGACACCGGGGTCTTTGGCCACCTGTAAGCCGGTGGCGTAGATTTGCTGCGCCCGGAACTGGTATGTACCCGATAGTCGTTCGATGATGGCCTCCTGCCCGACATTGACCCAGAAGGTGGAGGGCTCGCCCTGGCCATCGGAGAACCAGATCTTGAGTCGACGGGTGACCTCCCCTTGGCTCTCGCGGTTGATGATACCGTATTTTATCCCCGTTTCACGCCATTCCATCTGTTGGGCCGCTGTAATGACGGCGCTGGTTTCCTGGTTTGCAGCCGACTTCTTCAAAGCCACATTGTAGCGTTGAAAGGGCTGGTAACTCGATTGGTAAAAGGTGATCCCTTTGTAGGTCAGCGGCCGATTGACCTCGATGTCAGTGGACAGCACGGGCTTGCCGCCATCGATGACCGTGACGTTCGACCGATAGGTTTTGGGCATGCCGTTCGGGTAGAATTCAATGGTGAAACGATTGCAGCGGATGGTGAAGCCGAGTTCGAGGCGTTCGCCGCTTTGAAAGGCGAGGACATGATCGGTGGTCTCGCTTTCCGGAAGCATGATCGAACCTTTAAAGGCAAAATGCGGGTCGTGCAGTATTTTGCGCGCCACCGAAGACGATCCGACCACGGCTCCTGCCAAAATGATCAGGATGGAGCAATGCACCACATAGACGCCAAAACGGGTCCAGGTCCCTTTTTCGGCAAAGAACAGGCGGCCGTTATCCTGGTCGGTTTCCCGGGTCTTCCATCCCTGATCATTGAAGAGCGAACGTACCCGGCTGATCGTTTCCCCGGAGGTGGCCAGGACGGTCGCTGTTTGTCGTACAGGGAACTTTTGTAATTGTTCCGGTGTGACTGCCAAGCCATCTCTGCGGATGGTCCGGATCACCTGAGGGATGCGCTCCAGGCTGCAGACCAGGAGATTCAGGGCAAACAGGGCGAGCAGCGCCAGGAACCACCAGGAGTTGTACATGTCCGTGATGTCGAGAATACGCAGAAGGTTGGCTGTTTTCAGGCCATACTGCTCTTGATAGAATTCCTGGATATTGTTTTGAGGGATCAGGGTGCCGATGATCGAGGTGGCCGCGAGACAGAAGATGAGGAACAGGGCAAGCTGCACCGATGCGAACAGGGCAATGAGCGGATTTTTTTTGGGTGGTGTCATGGGAGTCTATGAGAAGAGAGTAGGAGATGCGTAGTCGTCTGTTGCTGCTTAGGGTTGGCTCGTTATGTTTTCTCAAAGGGGATCAATAGCACGGCTTGTTCCAACTATCAACAAACAAAAGCCTCGACATATACGGGGATTGTACCACAGTGTGGTTGTTTTGTCTGCTCGTATTCAGCGAATAAGCATGGAACTGTTCCTGATAACCGCGACGCGCTGTTTTCCTTTGGTCAGCAACTGCGCGGCCTGCATGGTGTCAAGCCGGGTTACACCGATCCTGGCGCAGAGATTCTGGTCCAGGGCAGTGACCAACGCAATGTTGATTCTGCCGGTTTTGGCCATCATCGCCAGGGCCGTGCCGCCGTTGCCGCTGTAGTGGCGGGCCAGTTGGTCAAAGGCGCTGTCCCAGCCGCCCATCGAGAAATAGGGAAGAAAGGTGTCGGAGCCGATGCCGTCTTGACACTCGGCCAGGAGCAGCAGGGTGCCGCCGTCCCGGACAAAGGCCGCGCCGTTATCGAGGGCCTTGTGGGTCTGAATCATGTTGATATCTTTGGGATACCCGCCGGCTGAGGCCAGCACCAGATCAAATTGCCGGTCAATACCTGCCTGGAAATGATGGTCATGTTCCCGGCAGATGCGGAGGAAGTCCTCATAGGTGCGGCCGAAACGGAAGGCGGCGATCTGCCCGCTGCTGTCCGGCAGACCATGGATGGACAGGTAGGGCGGCAGCAGCCGGTGGATTTCCGCCAGATCTTCGGCCAGTGGGTTGCCTGCCAGCCGACCCGGTCGGCATCCGGCGGCCAGCGAGCGCTGTTGGGTGTCGAGAAAAAGACGATGGTTTGCATAGATGGCCTGCTGCTCGCCCAGCCCGGGAAAGAGGAGTTTGCGGCCGCCGCCAAAGCCGGCGAAATAGTGATGGGAAATCGCCCCGACGGTCAGGATCAAACTCGCCTCCAGCAGCTCTCTGCGCACCCGAACCGGGGTTCCGCGCCGGGTTGTTCCCAGCTCGACGAACAGCTTGGGGTCGGTACTGCAGTGCTGGACAAAGCGATATTGACCAAAGGTCGGGCCATAGGCGGCCAGCGATTCGGCCTCGCTCTGCGGTGCATGGTTGCCGTAGGCGATGTAAAAAACGATGCGGTCCGGCGTCGCACCGCGCTCCTCCAGCAGTGCCAGCAGCCAGGGAAGCACCAGGGGATAGGCGCACAAACGGGTTTTATCGGCGACCACAATGGCCACAGGTCCCGCAGGGAGACTGGTCGGGAGGATTTCGGCCAAGCCCTGGCGAAAGGTTTCCCGGGTGACCGACGCGGGCGGTTCGCGGATATCGAGGAGTTCCGCGGTGGCAGGGACGGGGAATTCCAGGCTGCCGTGGCCGTAGCGCAGGGCAATGGTCTGCCATGCCGTCATCTCGGCGTCTCGGTCATTGCCTGCTGGATCAGGTCCAGCGTATGTACCGCCTTGATCGGCATGCCCGCCCGGTTGACGATGTCCTGCAGCTGCATGACGCAGCCGGGGCAGCCGCTGGCAACGAGGGTGGCGCCGCTGGCCTCCAATCCCGCCAGCTTCCGGTCGCCAATGGCCCGGCTGAGTTCGGGGTGGGCGGCGGAAAAGGTGCCGCCCAGGCCGCAGCAGAGCGCTGCCTCCGTCATCTCGACAAACTCAACCTGGGGCAGCGCCCGCAGCAATTCGCGGGGCGCCTGGGTAATACCCTGGGTCCGCATGTGGCAGGGATCGTGGTAGGTGACCCGTTGCCGCTGGTCCCACTTAGGCAGCGCTGCCAGGCGATCGATGATGCCTTCTTGTTTGAGGAATGCATGGATATCGACGATGGGGGTGGCGAAGCGATTGCCTGCTTTTTCGGCATAATGGCCGGCCAGCGCTCCGTGGCAGGAGGCGCAGGCAGTGAGGATACACGATACTTTGCGGCCGGCGAAGGCTTCAAGGTTGGTGGCGGCCAACTGGTGCAGCAGCGGACCGTTGCCGGAGGAAAGCGCCGGCATGCCGCAGCAGCCCTGGTTTTTGGGCAGGAACACCGGATAGCCGAACGCTTGCAGCAATCCGACCAGGGCCTCGCCCACCTCGGGGTAGAGGTAGGTGATCGCACAGCCGGCAAAAAAACCGACCGCCGGTGTATCAGGCTGTTCCTCCAGGAATTCCGGCAGGCGGGCAAAGAGATGACGGTTGGGGATGGGCGGGAGGCTGCGCTCCTTGAGGTTGTCCGGGGAAAAACGGAGTTGCAGGCCGCTGGCTGCCGGGATTTTTTTAAAGAGCAGGGGGGATAGCAGGCCAGCGCCCCGGAGCACCCCCCGAAGCAGGCTTGGGCTACCGGTGAGGGCGGCCACTCCCTTGCCGATCGCTGACAATCCATGGTCTGCGGTGATCCGACGGCGGAGCGCAGCCACAATGGCATCGGTGGGCACCTGGTTGGGGCATGTGGTCACGCAGGAGCCGCAGAGCAGACAGAGGCTGAGTTCGTGCTGCAGTTGTGCATCCAGACCGATGGCCCCGGTGAGCACCGAGGCGGCCAAGACGATTTTACCGCGGGCGACCGAGCCTTCGCGTCCGGTCTCCAGGTACACCGGACAATGGGCCTGACAGGCGCCGCAGCGAACGCACCGAGTTATCTCCGCCTGGTATTCTTCAAGGGTTTTCTGCAAGGTCATGGCGTTGGGGGGGGCTGAGAGGGCTGAACGGACGAATCGGTTCGGGAGGCGGCCTCCGGGAAAATTTTGCCCGGATTCATGATATTGTTCGGGTCCAGGGCCATTTTGATCGCCTGCATCGTGGCCAGGGTCGCCGAATCCAGTTCCATGCCGATATAGGGT
>CAIMMA010000404.1 GCA_903842475.1 uncultured bacterium | reverse complement strand
GGCGCCCTGGAGCGCGAGGTGCTCTTGCAGTTTCTGATCGAAGCGGTGGCCTTGGCAACCTTGGGCGGAATGATCGGTATCGTCATCGCCACCGGTGCGTCCATGGTGCTGGCCGGTATTATGGACGTGCCCTATCTGTTTGACCCGATGATCAACCTGCTCTCCTTTGTGTTTTCCTCCGGTATTGGGGTGGTCTTCGGTTTCTTTCCGGCGCGCCGCGCCGCCCGTATGGACCCGATCGAAGCCCTGCGCCACGAATAAAGTCCGCTTCCTTATCCGGGAGGCAGATCGCGGACCAGAGGCCGTGCCTGAAAAGGGTCACATGTAACCACCGGTTATATGTGACCCTTTTTTGGTTGGTTAAGGCAGGGTTCGTCTATGCTTGTCGATTGATAATTACAATATAAAATCGAGGTGTTGAATGAGTAACGTCGAGCGCGCGGCCGATGGCTCAAAGATTGCACAAGAACACGTAGGGCACGGTTCTTAGGTGCAGCCGATCTCGATCCTCTCTCAAACAACCATGGGAATACGCTTATGAGCACAATCCTCACCAAAGACGGCACGGAAATCTATTACAAGGATTGGGGGACAGGACTACCGGTGGTGTTCAGCCACGGTTGGCCGCTCAATGCCGATAGCTGGGAGGCGCAGATGCTTTTCCTGGCCGCCAACGGGTATCGCTGCATTTCCCACGACCGCCGCGGCCATGGCCGCTCCAGCCAGCCTTGGCATGGCAACGAAATGGATACCTTCGCCGACGATCTCGCTGAGCTTATTGAAAGCCTCAACCTGAAAGGTGTCGTTCTGATCGGTTTTTCCATGGGCGGCGGGGAAGTCGCCCGCTATATCGGTCGTCACGGTACCAAGCGGCTGGCCAAAGCCGCGCTGATCTCGGCGGTGCCGCCGTTGATGCTCCAAACAGCGGCCAATCCCGACGGCTTGCCGATCGAGATCTTCGACGCCATCCGCCACGGCTCCATCGTCGACCGCTCGCAGTTTTACAAAGATCTTGCCAACGGCCCGTTCTTCGGAGCTAACCGGCCTGGTGCCAAGGTTTCGCAGGGCATGATCGATTCGTTTTGGCTGCAAGGGATGCAGGCCGGGCACAAAAACACCTTTGACTGTATCAAAGCCTTCTCCGAGACCGATTTCACCGAAGATCTCAAGAAGTTCGACGTGCCGACCCTGATTATTCATGGCAGCGACGACCAGATCGTACCGATCGGCAACGCGGCGCTCCGTTCTTCGAAACTGGTCAAAAATGCAACGCTGAAGGTCTACGCCGACGCACCCCACGGCTTGGCGTACACGCACAAGGATCAGCTCAATGCCGACTTGCTCGCTTTTATGCAATCCTGAGTTTCACGGTGTCGATGCGTGCGCTTATAAAACAGCTTGGGCTGTAACCTGGATTCAGGGAAGCCCCAAAATTATCGTCACGCTTGCACTCGCAAGGGTGATTAAGGAGACAGATCATGCAGCAAAAGGTTCAACAAATAGTTTTCCCAGTGAAGCTCGTTGTGGCGATGGCGGTCCTTCTCTCCCTCATCGTTTTGGTGAGTGCCAATCCTTCGTTGGCCGCCACGGGCACCAAGCAGGCACCGGTGGCTGCAAGAGCTTCCGCGGTCGACCATGTCGAGGCCCGCATTAAGGAATTACAAGGCTCGTTGCAGATATCCAAAGATCAGGAAAAATTATGGGATAGTTTGACCACGGTGATGCGGGAAAATGCAAAAGAGATGGATGTCCTGACCAAGGACATGCGTGCAGACACCAAGCCGCTGAATGCTATTGAACGTATGAAATTGCACAATAAAATCACCGAAGTCCGTTTGGGCCAGCAGAATAAACTGATCCCGGTTTTTGAAGAGCTCTATGAGAGCATGTCGGATAAACAAAAGAAAATAACCGATACCATCTTTGTGAAAGGGCCCCTGAGGAAACACAAGAAGGCCTGATTTGTAGAGGTATACGACTGTATCTCGTTGCCGGACAGGCGATTGAGAGCCATCCAAGAATGGAGTGATTGTATGAAAAGAGCAGGCAGATGGGATGTTACATCCATGGCGAGCAAGGTTCTGCTGGGGTTAGCAGTAACCACCATGCTCAGC
>CAIMMA010000403.1 GCA_903842475.1 uncultured bacterium | reverse complement strand
GGAACTCAGGATGAGCACGCTCTGACAGCCTGGCGCATCCGGGTGGCTCATCTGGCGCTACGCGAGTCCCTGCCCGCATACTCGCCGGGCGTGGTGACAGAAGATTTTCTCAGGGAATTGGCGCGGCTGAGTTATCTGAATTCCGGCCCCTTGCTGGCCAGGGAATTTCTCAACAAGAGCGGTATTCATTTGATCTGCGAACGTCATTTACCCAAAACGCACCTCGATGGGGCCGCACTGAAACTAGCCAATGGTTCTCCGGTTGTGGCCTTGACCCTGCGGTATGATCGGTTGGACAACTTCTGGTTTACCCTGTTTCATGAACTCGCCCATTTGGCCCTGCACTTGGACCAGGATGGTATCGAGGCCTTTTTCGACGACCTGACGGCGGGTGGCGAGAAAGACCGGTATGAACAGGAAGCGGACAAGTTGGCAACAGAAACCTTGATCCCCGAAAAAGACTGGACCGCAGCGCGGTTATCGACCACATCCTTGCCCCAGAGCGTGGAGGCCTTCGCCGAACAGTTCCGCATCAGCCCGGCCATTGCCGCTGGCCGTATTCGTTTTGCAGCAAACGATTATTCCGTGTTCAAACACCTTGTCGGCACCGGTAAGGTGCGAACGATGTTTGGCGTTACAGAGAACTGAGCCATGCCCACCGACACCACCGAAAAAGGACTTGAAAGCCTGATTATGTGCCACCTGACGGGGACGGACGGCTTATCCTCCGGTATGGCTGGAATTACAAGCGCCGAGCCTGTCGCGCCCTACGGCGGCAGCGGCTGGTATGCCGGCATTCCGGCGGCTTATGACCGGGACTATGCGGTGGATGGCGAACAGCTGTTTACTTTCCTCCTGGCTACCCAGCCGGTTGAGTATGCGAAGCTCGGGATTGGCGATTACCAAGACACCCATGGCATGGCGCGGCAGAAGTTCCTCGCCCGTCTGCAAGGAGAAATCACCCGGCGCGGGGTCATTGATGTCTTCCGGCACGGGATCAAGCATGGGCCGCTCAGCTTTGATTTGTTCTACGGCACGCCCTCACCAGAAAACGTGAAAGCGTTGGAACGCCATGCGGCCAACCGGTTCAGCATTACCCGGCAACTCCACTACAGCCGGGAGGCAACGAAACGATCCCTCGATCTGTGCGCCTTCATCAACGGGCTGCCGGTGGCAACCTTTGAGCTGAAGAACAGCCTGACCAAGCAAACAGTCGAGGATGCGGTGGAGCAATACAAACGCGACCGCGACCCCCGGGAGACGCTGTTCCAGTTTGGCCGATGTGTGGTCCATTTCGCCGTCGATGACCAGGGAGTGGCGATGTGCACGGCCCTCAAGGGCACCAAGGGCACAGCCAAGGAATCGTGGTTTTTGCCGTTCAACCAAGGCTGGAACGATGGAGCGGGCAATCCACCCAATCCGGACGGCATTAAAACCGACTATTTATGGAAGCGCATCCTCACCCCGGCACGGCTCATGGAGATTCTGGAGAATTACGCCCAGATAGTGGAGGAGATTCATCCCAAGACGGGCAAGAAGAAGCATGTGCAGATATTCCCCCGCTACCATCAGCTTGATGTGGTGCGTATGATTCTTGCCGACGTGATGGAACACGGGGCCGGCAAACGCTATCTTATCCAGCACAGCGCGGGCAGCGGGAAGTCGAACTCCATCGCCTGGCTGGCGCATCAGTTGATCGGCCTGCGCAAGAACGGCACGGAGGTTTTTGATTCGATCATCGTTATCACTGACCGCCGCCTCCTCGACCAGCAGATCCGCGAGACGATCAAAGGGTTTGCCCAGGTCGGCAGCATCATCGGCGCGGTGAAGGAAGGTGCGGGCACCTCCAAGACGGAGCAACTCACGAAGTATCTCAAGGACGGCAAAAAGCTCATCATCTCCACGGTGCAGACCTTCCCCTTCGTGCTTGACAGTATTGGCGACGAACATCGCGGCGGCAAGTTTGCCATCATCATTGACGAGGCGCACTCCAGCCAGAGCGGCAAGACTTCCGCTGCCGTCAGTCAGGTGGTGGCGGATAGTGAAGACGAGATCAACGATGCCATCGAAGAGCGCATTAAAAAGAAAAAACTCGCCAAGAACGCCAGCTACTTCGCCTTCACCGCGACGCCCAAGAACAAAACGCTGCAGATGTTTGGCGTACCGTATTCCGAAGGCGGCGAGGTGAAACACCGGCCCTTCCACAGCTACACGATGAAGCAGGCAATTCAGGAAGGTTTCATTCTCGACGTGCTGAAAAACTACACACCGGTGGCGAGCTACTACCGGCTCGCCAAGACCGTCGAAGGCGACCCGGAGTATGATGTGAAGAAGGCACGTAAGAAGCTGCGCGTCTATGTGGAGAGCCATAGCAAGGCCATCCGCGACAAGGCCGAAATCATGGTGGATCACTTCCTCGAACAGGTGATCGGCCAGAACAAGATCGGCGGCAAGGCGCGGGCGATGGTGGTCACCGGCAGCATTCAGCGGGCGATTGAGTATTTCTTCGCCTTTGACGCTTACCTCACAGAGATCAAAAGCCCTTATAAACCCATCGTCGCTTTTTCTGGCGAACCGGAATACAAGGGCGAGAAAGTCAGCGAATCGAAGCTCAACGGATTTCCGAGCAACGACATTGCCGACCGGATTCAGGAAGAGCCGTATCGCTTCCTCATCTGCGCCGAAAAGTTCCAAACCGGCTACGATGAGCCGCTGCTGCACACCATGTATGTGGACAAGATGCTCTCCGGCATTAAAGCCGTGCAGACGCTTTCCCGCCTGAACCGGGCACACCCGAAGAAACACGATGTTTTCGTCCTCGATTTTCAGAACGATACCGAGACGATTGAGCAGTCGTTTGCCGATTACTACCGGACCACGACCCTGAGCAAGGAGACGGACCCCAACAAACTGCATACGCTGAAGGGGGAGCTGGACAAATATCAGGTGTATTCGCCTGAGCAGATCGACGAATTCGTGGAGTTGTATTTGAGTGGCAAACTTGTGGACAAGGTTCACCCCATCCTCGACGCCTGCGTGGCCGTCTATGTCAACGATCTCGACGAAGACGGGCAGGTGGATTTTAAGGGCAAGGCCAAGGCGTTCGTCCGCACCTACGACTTCCTCGCCACGATTTTGCCCTATGGCGTGCAGGACTGGGAAAAGCTTTCGATCTTCCTTAATTTCCTGATCTCGAAGCTGCCCGCGCCCATTGAAGAAGACCTCGCTAAAGGTATCTTAGACGCCATCGATATGGACAGCTACCGTGCCGAAAAGAAAGCGACCATGGCCATTGCCCTGCCCGATGCGGATGCAGAGATCGAGCCTGTGCCGACCTCCGGTGGAGGAAGAAAGATAGACCCGGAACTGGACAAGCTCTCGAACATCGTCAAGGCCTTCAATGATCAATTTGGAGGGCTTTTTACCGATGCCAAGCGGATGGAGGAACGCATCACCGGCGAGATTCCGCAGAAAGTCTCAGTCGATCAAGCTTATCAGAACGCAAAGAAAAACTCAGACCGTCAAAACGCCCGTATCGAACACGACAAGGCGCTGAAACGAGTCATCACGGCACTCTTCACCGACGATGCCCAACTCTTCAAGCAGTTCCAGGACAATGAATCCTTCCGCCACTGGATGACGGACACTATTTTCGGGCTGACTTATGATGAATAGGAGTCAGATTGGCCAAGTCTAAGGCGATGGAATTTGTTTTACGATCAAAAATAGCGCCCCCCCTCCGGAGATTGCAAGGTGCGCAGTTGGGCAACAAAAAACCCGCTCTCCGGGGAGGGAAGCGGGCTAG
>CAIMMA010000402.1 GCA_903842475.1 uncultured bacterium | reverse complement strand
TCATCACGTACATGTTCGCCACCACGAGCGTGCCGCCGGAAGCCTTCTATCGCAGCTGCGAGGGGCTGCTGCACCTGCAAAGAACGACGGACCCGAACCTCTTCAAGACGGCCTGCGAGGCGGCATTGCGCCATCAGCGGTACCGCTACGCCTTTATTGAGCAGCTGGTAAAAACCAAATGTAAGGGTGTAGAGGAGGCCATGCAGCTTGAAATTGAGCAGGAATGCGGTGAGCTGGTCCCCGACCATGCGAACATCCGAGGAAAGGCACACTTCAAATGATACATCAACATTAAAATCAAACGCTTATGAATGAAATCGCTAGAGATCTTAAAAGCCTCAGGATGCCCGGAATGGCGCAATGTTGGCTTGCATTACAGGAAACCAGAAAGTCGGACACGTTGTCCTTTAACGACGGCTTGCAACTGTTGCTGCAGTCCGAACAGGACCAGAGAAAAGAAAATCGAAACGCCCGACTAATCAAGGATGCGCACTTCCGGTACCAGGTTTACATCGAAGACCTGAGGTTCGACGCCGCTCGGGGCTTGGAAAGAAACCGAGTCATGGGGCTGTCCACGTGCGACTACATCCGAAAAGGTGTGGCCATCACCATCACTGGAGCTTCCGGAACCGGCAAGAGCTGGCTTGGAACAGCATTGGGATACCAAGCCTGCCTGTCAGGCTTCAAGGTGGCATACTTCAACATGCAAAAACTTTTTGAACACATCACCATGGCACGCATCGAGTCCCAATTGCCCAGATTCTTTGACAGGATGGCGCAAACCGACCTGCTCATACTTGACGACTTTGGAATGAAAGTTCTTGACGGTCAGCAACTACTGGACTTCATGGAAATCGTGGAAGATAGGCATGCAAAGAAATCAACCATCATAATCAGCCAGCTTCCCGTTGCTGATTGGTACGATGTTTTGAAGAAAAATACAACGGCTGCAGATGCAATCTTAGACAGAATTGTACACACGGCACACCGATTTGAACTTTTAGGTGATACTTTGAGAAAAAAATAATCTATTTTTACAACGCCATGACCGATTATGCAAAAAAGTGAACGGGTATGACCGTTTTGCCTGGGTGGGTATCATCCGTTTTTTCCAAATCCTATAAAGCAACCTTCTATGAGTGGTCATTTTTGAGATGCCACAGTTTCCTTTTTCAGCCTTGATAAGAAGGAAGTGCCGTAATCTAGCTATAGCGGTCCAGGCCGCAAGGCGCGGGCAACGGTCACTTCCGGAGATGCTGTCTGTTTTATAGGTTGTCTGTTTTTCCCAGTTCGTATGTTTTTTTGTATTTAAGAACGGTATAGATTCTGTTTGCCAATTTTTTTGCGATTCTCACGATGGCTTTGTTTGACTCCATTCTTTTGCTTAAGTGTTGGTAAGCCATGAGCAAGGCCGGATCTCTTCCGATGGCAATCCACGAAGCCTCCATGATGATGGATCGTAGAGAATCGTGTGCCCTAAAGGTGATTTCTCCGACCTTTTGCTTTTCTCCGCTGGATCTTGTCATTGGGATCAGCCCAATATAGGAGGCGAATCTCTCTGCATTCGCAAACCGGTTGATATCCTCGATTTCCGTTAGGATGGTCATTGCCGTAATGAGCGCAATTCCTGGTATGGAACGCAGCAGGGCGACCCCTTCTTTGTATTTGTCTGTTTTGGAGAGTAGTGTGATGTCCGCCAGTACGGTCTTTAGCAGTTCTTTGTGAAAGCGCGCCTCGCTGATGAGGTGTCGCAGTGCCGTTTTCCCGGATGTTTCCTTCATGTGGATGCTCTCCAGCCATGTGATGAACCTCTTGCTCCAATGGGTGCGTGAGCTGGTGAACTCTTCTGGGTACTCAATGCCGTAAAAGTGGAGCAGTCCCTTGATGCGGTTCTTGAATCGTGTCATGTCGTTGACGATCATTTTTCTGGACCGAATTAACGACCTGTCGTTCAGGGTGCTCTCTGATGGGGTGAAGATTGGGTTGAGGCCTCCGCTTCTCAGGGCGTAGGCTATTTTCCGACTGTCCCTTTTGTCCTCTTTCTGCAGCTTGTCCTTTTGCGTTCCCGGAATGTCGGCCGGATTGACCACGATGTTGTTGATGCCCAGCTCGAGGAGCTGATAATGCGCCCAG
>CAIMMA010000401.1 GCA_903842475.1 uncultured bacterium | reverse complement strand
TTTCATTGAATTCGGGCCTCCCTGAAATAGTGCTAACTATCTAACCTGCTTTTTATTGAGCACCTTGAAGAGCCTTGATCCGATCCTCAAGAGGAGGGTGACTTCTGAACAGCAATGTCATTCCACCGGCTTTTGGCCTGATCCCAAAAGCTGCTACTTGATCGGGCAGATGTGAAGGCTCCTGGTGTGCTTGCAGTCGGCGCAGTGCACGCACCATTTTTTCTTTACTGGTCAGATACGCCGCCCCTTGGTCAGCGGTGTACTCCCGTTTCCGTGAAAACCACATGACGATCATTGAGGCAAAAAGTCCCAGGACTATCTCCAACACGATAGTTACAGCCATGTACCCAAAAAAACCGAGGCCCTCGCCTTCTTCATCGCTGCTTAAGAAATTATTTATAATGGTTGCCGCAAGACGCGACAGCAGGATGACAAACGTATTCAGAACACCTTGGATCAATGCCATGGTCACCATGTCGCCGCAGGCCACGTGGGTGATCTCATGGGCGAGTACTGCTTCAACCTCATCCTTCGACATGTTCTGGAGGAGCCCGGTGGAAACGGCCACTAAAGCATCATTTTTTTTCATTCCCGTGGCAAACGCATTCATGTCCGGAGAATCGTAGATTGCCACTTCCGGCATCCCGATTTCAGCCTGTGCGGCCATCCGGCGGACGGTGTCATACAACCACTGTTCGGTCGGGTTGCTTGGATTGACAATGACCTGCGCCCCTGTTGATTTTTTTGCGATCCATTTCGATATAGCCAGTGAAATAAAGGAGCCGCCCATGCCAAATATCGCAGCCATCACCAGCAGTCCCGAAGTGGTGCGAGAATCAACACCAAGAAGGCTCATCACGATACCCAGCAAAACAATGATGGCCATGTTTGTTGCCAGAAATAATACGATTCTAAACACGATAAACCTCCATTTATGATTTTTATTAATTAGTTATCTTGTGTTGAGACATGATGCCCGTAGGAAGGCAATCGTAAGGTCAAGAAAGTATACCTGTTGGAAAAAAGCGCTATTCCTCGATTTTTTTGATTAATTTTACCGGCGCAACTTTCTTGTGGCGGTGTATCTTGATGTTGAGAAGTTCGACCAAGAAGGAGAACGCCATTGCAAAGTAGATGTAGCCTTTGGGGACATGTACATCAAACCCTTCAGCTACCAAAGTAAAACCGATCAGCATGAGAAAGGAAAGCGCCAGTATCTTGATGGTGGGATGTGAATCAACGAATGTCCCGATTGGCTTGGCGGCGAACAGCATAACAATTACCGCACCGATAATCGCGATAACCATAATAGATACATGCTGCACCAATCCGACTGCGGTAATCACCGAATCTAGCGAGAACACAATATCAAGCAAAGTTATTTGCAGAATGGTGGCATAAAATCCGTGACTTCCCCGCGCCGCATCTTTCTCGCTGACGGATTCCAGACTGCCGTGTATTTCATGGGTGGCTTTGGCCAGCAGGAAAAGCCCACCCCCAATAAGGACTAAGTCTCTGCCGGAAATTTCCTGTTTGAACAGGCTGAACCATGGGTCCACGAGCCCAATAATCCAAGCCAGGCTGAAGAGCAGGGCCAATCGGGAGACCATCGCAAACCCGATTCCCAAAGATCTGGCCAAGTCACGTTGCTCATTGGGCAATCTGCTCACTAGAATTGTAATGAAAATGATATTGTCTATCCCGAGAACGATTTCGAGCGCCAGCAGCGTTGTCAGCGCCACCCAGGACTCGGGCATAAGGATCCATTCAAACATATTTTACCCCTGAGCATTGACAGCCTGATGAAAATTTGATCCTCTGATCCGGAAAAGGAGGACGAGTTCTTTTGCAAAGTCTTGAACTTTGAAACTTTCGGAATGTGTCTGGTTGTACCATTTTCTCACAGTTTCGATGATCCAGTGGGGCAGGGCCTTGCCGTCAATTAAGTGATAGTGTTCATGATACCCTTCTTTCAAATATTCCCACCTCTTGTCGTCTCCTGGATGCATGTATTCAGAGACATCAAGAATTTTAGCTCTCCCCTCGTGAAGAAGAATATTTTTTAAATGGATATCTCTTGGATTTAGTCCTTTTTCAACGGCATACATTCTTGCAGCATCTACATCCTGGATTACCTGATTTGGTATGTGAATCCCTTTTAATAGACAGTCATATAGGGTTACTCCCTCTTCATGACTGAGAACTAAGAAATTTGATCCATTTCCAAAATATTCAGGATAATATTCTGAACAGCCGAGTTTTAAGTACACCTCAGATTCAATTTTTATTTTATCAATTTTGTCATTGCTGAAAACTTTAAATGCATATTTTGGCTTGTTTGCAAAACGAAACACTGCGGCATCCGTACCAACGCCGATACACTCAAATGCATCAGAGTGTCCATTTACAGTAACAAGCTCATTGTTTTTATTAGAGGAGATCTTTATTTTTCTCAATTCTTTCTCTGCTATATTCCAGTCCATGTCATCGTACCCCAGGTTGGAGTTTTAACTAATTATTCCTTCAAGCAGGCGGACTTAAGGTTGATGTAATTTTCAGCGATCGGCTTTTCGAGCCAAACTCCTACGTTCATAAGGCTTTGAGCTGTAGTCCAGCAGCCAGTCTTAGCGAGTGCGGGGAGAATGTTACTCTCAGTTTCGAGACTCGAAATTTTGTCCTGCATATTGGAATTGTTCCAAGTTTTGATCTTCTCCTGGATAACGGGGTTCGTTTCAAGACTTGCAATACTCTTGAAAACCGCAATCCCACCCCAAATGAAGAGCGCCCCTAACATCAGGGAGCCGACAAGACCAACCCCTAAAAAGATTCGTAATATTCTTTTCAGCTGATGATTTGTTCTGATATTTTTTAGTAATTCTGAACTAATGGAGTGCTTCATCTGGATTTCCTGTTTTTGTATCGGGACATTGTCCCTGTTCCGAGAAATTATCGCATGCCGTATGTTGAAAGGTTTCAATGAATCTGCTGGCCGAGAGGCAAAAAAAAAGACCTTTACTTAGGCTGCATTGCCTGAGTAAAGGTCTTGTTTACAGAATATCTGTTCTGGTCCCGGGTCTTGCGACCGTATTGACGGAATCCAGGTCAGCCATTTCTCCAGCTGATAACTACTCCCCTTTGCGTTCGAAAAATAAGTACCAAGGAGCGCTCTTGTCAAGATAGTTTCAGTATCTTTTGATTTATTTCCCGGGTCACGAAAAATCTGCTGATAATTGCGGTGTCACCAGTTTGATAATGAAACCTGTCAAGGCGAATGCTCTGGCTGCAACCGTCTATGAGGTTTTGGCTCAAGGAAGACCCCGTGTTTCCACGGGGGTCTTCTTCTCGGCAAAGGGATGCGAGTGCTGGTGGACCGCCCTGGCCTCGGGGCGTCTCCAAGCAAGCGCTCAAGGCGGCTCACTGGCTGCGTGAAGTTACTCCCAGCGATCAGTTGCGGCAATGGTTCGGTCACGACCCCAACCGATGGGAGGAATTCAAACACCACTACGTTGCGGAGTTGCAGGCTAAACCTGAGCTCATCAATTTCCTGCTCGAATTAGCGCGTGCAAAGGGGCTCGTTCTGTTCTTTTCCGCCCGTGACCTTCACTGTAATCAGGCGGTTGCCTTGCAGCGCTATCTGTTGTCCTTGATGCAAAAGAACAAAGGCGCAAGTCAGACCAATGGCCGATGAACTGTATAAGAATACAATGCCTCATATCCTGCACACTGGCCAGACCCGTTGTTACGATGCAACCGGCAGGGAGATTGACTGTCAGGGGAGTGGCCAGGATGCGGAATTCCTTCGAGGCGCCCCTTGGCCGCTACCCCGCTTTGAGGTCCAGGGGGCTGTTGCTGTCGACCATGCCACTGGACTGAGTTGGACGATTGATGCCAACATTGGCGGTTTCCCCTGTACCTGGCTGGAAGCCTTTGCACAAATAGCCGAATTGAACCAAGCACAGCATGGCGGCTATAGCGACTGGCGACTACCGAACCGCAATGAACTGCGCAGCCTGGTCAGTTATCAGGCGAAAAACCCTGCCTTGCCAGCTGGGCACCCTTTTATAAATTTTTTCCTTGGCTGGTATTGGTCGTCGACC
>CAIMMA010000400.1 GCA_903842475.1 uncultured bacterium | reverse complement strand
GGTCACCAGGCTGCACATCTACCTTCTTGAGCCGACCGGTTAATGTCGGTCCGATTTTATGAGTATAACGTGCTTCGACTGTTCCGATGCCAAAAAGAGAGGGGGTGATTTCTCTGCGCTCAACGGTCATCAAGGTAACGGGTATGGGGGCGAGAGGTCCCGAACGTAAAGTGACATATGTAAAAAGGGCAAACAAAGGCAGTAGAACACCTATCAGCATTATAATTTTGCCATTGATAGAAAAGAAATTCTTCATTTTTCACTTCGTATCCCACGTCGATAAATGATGAAGACACCGGGGCCTCGGTGCGAATGCGCTGGATGTCTCCGATAAACAGGGACAGGATCACCAACCCTTGGACAGTTCCAAGAAAAATAGTTGCAACTGACCGGGCATCCCACAATTACGTAAGTTCCGTGAGCGTGCGACGAGCACATTGAGCACATTGCCGATAGCACCCAAGCTGATCGTGCTGTTCAACCTGCTCGAAAAATGAAGCGGTCCATTGCCGCAAATGACCAAAAAGATAGTCAAAGTCCTCTCTGGCTGGCGGGGATTCGATAACCTTCCCATGCAGCCAGGCCAGGAATTCGCTTTCTACGGCGATATGGTCCGCCAATTCCTCATGCTCCATACCATATTGACGATAGATATTGGCCACCTTCACAGTTGATTCCCCCATGACCGTCCCTTCGAGGTAAACGGAGCCATAAGGTGCACACGGTACCTCCGGCATGGCATTGACAAAAAGCCGGACATATTCGTTTTCCAGGTGGACAGGATTGATACAGTGCATTTTTTCGATTAATGCCCGGGCCTCGGCCCCCACATTTTCTGGAAGGAGGGTCGAGGCCTCATGCGCATAGGGGTAACGGAACATGCGCGAAATTGACCACAGGTCGGGCTGCAAGACGGTCGTGGGCATCAGTTGCTCTCTTTAACCAAGATCGGCAATTTGGAAATCGCCAGCAAGACCAGAAACACCGCATACGCCATTATACCGAGCAGGATCACCACCTCAACCAGCGAAGGGGTGTAGCTGTACTGATCTAGAAATGTACTCATACCGGGGAAAAAACGTCCCGAGGCAATCGGCAATGCCCAGTGGGTATTGGGCAAACCCAACGGCGTCATCGTCATCGGGATGTTGTTATAGGCGGCTGGCATGATCAGGAAGCGGTGGATAAAGACACCCGCTATAAGCATTCCTGAACTCAGAGCCAGCAGTGGCAACGAACGGCGGACGGCTGGCAGCATCAAGAGCCCGGCACCAATGAGCGGTGCTACAACTTCAAAGATATGAGCCCAGGCAAAATCACCCCAGGCGATTTCCATGATCCGGTGAGTTTCCGCATTGCCATACCAGGCATGGATGACCAAGTCGTTCATCATCAAAAAAAGATGAACACAAATGGCCATGAAGATGATCAGGCCGAGCGTCCGGTAGGCTGGTTCGTATTGTTTCCCTGTTCCTTCGGCCAAGGCCCCCGCCAGCAAAACGACCGTGG
>CAIMMA010000399.1 GCA_903842475.1 uncultured bacterium | reverse complement strand
CCTTGGGCCATACCATGGGCGCCATAGGCATATCCTTGAATCCGTAGTGAGTTGTAGGAAACACCCACGTGGGTAGTGTTGTTGGCTCCGGCGGTGACAACGCCGAAGTCACGGGGATAAAGCAGTTTCCGACCAACCAAGCTCGATTTCCAGGTTTCGCACTGGCCCATGCAATCGGCGCGGCACAGAGTGCACAGGCTGGATTCCGCTGGGTTTCCTCGGTTGGTTGTTCCTAAGACATCGTTGGTTTTTGAAAAACGCATAGTGTTCCTCTTGTTTTTAGGTTTAATTTTGCACTGTTAGAAGTGCTTGTCGAAAAAATACGACAAAAAAAAGGCGGCTGTCCCGGGAAAGAGAGACAGACGCCTTTGTCTTGTCGTGTATCACGCTAGAAACTTGAACGCACGCCATTGTGCGGTCAGTTTTTGTTCACTTGTTATTTATTTAAACTTAATATTTATGTCAAGAAGTAAGTTGATAATCGGTGCGGCTTTCACGGTACTGTTGCCTGGCCTCCAGGTGCTTGTGGTGCGAGTCCGGTTAATATAACTCATTGGATAAAAGGATAGCCTCGGCCACCTCCAGCATGGTTTTGCGCGAATCCATGCTGCGTTTTTGGATCCACCGATAGGCCTCGTCGCCGTTACTGCCGTGCCGTTCCATGATAATTTCCTTGGCACGTTCGATCTTTTTGCGGGAGCGCAACTCTTCCTGAATAATTTTGGTTTTAATGATGAGTTCGGTGTTCAGGATGGCCACCGCGGCCTGGTTGGCTACTGTCGTCAGCAGGTTGATATCGGTTTTGGAAAAATCATGGGGGGTTGAGGTGAAGCAGTTGAGTACCCCGATAATCTTGTCTTTTTTCCCCTGCAGCGGCACCCCGACCATGGAAACCAGGCCCAGTTTGCGCGCCATTTCCTTTTCTTTGAATATTTCACATTGGAGCACGTCCTTGATAACCAGGGGCTTCTGGGTCGAAATCACATATCCCACCACGCCCTCGTGGAGATCGAGCGATCGGTCGATCACGTATTCCGGTTCAATGGCCTGGGTGGCTTTGAGGCGGATTTTTACCGGGTTGGTATTTTCGTCCACCAACCACAGCGAACAAATATCGACCCCGGTAACCTTGGCCACCACCATGACGATCAGTTTGAAAAAATCTTCCAGGAATAAGTCCGAGGTAATCGCCTGGCTGATTTCCATCAACGCCTTGATGTAATTATCATAACTGTGCTGGGGGGATTCGTTTATCATCAGGGCTTTGGTTTACAGGTTGACCTGGCGATGCAGATAATGCAGCCCCTTTTGCGTGATGAGCGAGAGTTGCCCGTCCACGTTGCTTTCGATAACCCCCAGGTCGTTCATTACCTTGAGCAGGAGTTGGGTTTCCGGGATGCTCATGTTCAACTGGTTGGCGATGTCGGTGGAGCGAACCAACTGGGGTTGGGGGTTTTTGAGATTTTCGGAGAGAATATGCAGGACCTTGATTTTTTCTGTGCCTATGGACATGGGGACCTCTTTCTGGAATATCACCCTAGTTTTTCGGGAAAGAATAACCTGGTTTCTTCGATGGATCGGCTCGGAGTGCGGCTGTTTTTCGGCCTCTGCATCGTTGTTGCATTACAAAAGGTTGCGGCGGGTTTTGAGGGGCTTGTCCCTGTGATCAGGTGCCTGGCGGGGAACAGCCCGATGGGGTAAATCGGGCGGGGCCCGTTGTGGCCCAATCGGCACTTCCTTTTGCGCTATCATGCTGCATCCGCATTGTTAAATAAATACCGTAGAGCGCGGCAACAGGCAACTAAAATAAATTTAAAATTAATTTTATTGCTCGTAAGTTATTTTAAATAAATTTACAGCCTGGATTGCAACGCAAGAGCGCTTGGGAGGTATTGGCTCTGTCAGGAATAAGTGGGCGGTGTTGGCGACGGCAATGGAAAAGGCTGGAAACGCTTGCAAATGCCGGATGAATCGAAATCCGGATGGTGAGCCCGGTCTGTTATACCTGGCTCGGAGGTGGGCGCAGGAGGTTTCTTATCCGGCGATTTCCGGACAACAAAGGGCGGTGTCCGGTTCAGAGAAAAATACGGTCATGGCCTGCACCAGATACCAGGGGTCAAGATAACCGGCGGTTTCCCGGATCGAGTGCATGGCCAATTGCGGGATGCCGATATCCACGGTGGCCATGCCGAGTTCCGCCGCGGTCAGAGGGCCGATGGTGGAGCCGCAGGCCAGGTCGTTTCGCATCACGAATTGCTGACAGGGAACGCCGGCTTTCCGGCAGATCAGACGAAATAAACCCGCAGTGATTCCGTTGGTGGCGTAGCGCTGATTGGCGTTCAGTTTAATTACCGGACCATGGTTGAGCAGGGGCAAGTGGTCCGGGTCGTGTTTGGCGCTAAAATTGGGATGAACCGCATGGGCGTTGTCCACGGAAACGAACAGCGAATGGGCGATAACCTGTTGGCGGTGTTCCGGATCGGGCAGGAGCCGTTCCAGAATATTTTTAAGAAAAGGTCCCTGTGCCCCGGCGGTGGAGACGCTGCCCACCTCCTCATGGTCGTTGAGCACAATGAGGCAGTCCCGGTGGGTATCGTTTTGGGTAAGGGCCTGGAGCAGGGCGTGGCAGGAAAGGAGATTGTCCAGCCGCGAACCGGTGATGAATTCATCGTTGATCCCTAACCGGGAGAGCGGTTGGGTATCGTAGAGAAACAGGTCGTAATCTATGATCTCCGCGTCGGTTGCGTTCGGTTGCTGGGTAAGCAACTGGGCGTTGAGCAGGGCTTTGAAATCAGGGGGGCCGGCCTCGGAGGTCTGCATGATCAGCGGCACGAGATCGGTTTGCTTGTCAATGGTGCGCTTGGCGTTAACCTCGCGATCCAGATGAATGGCGAGGCTGGGGATGGTGGCAACCGGTCGCTGGAAGTCGATCAGGCTGCATTGCAGGGGGCTGCCCTTTCGGCTCCAGCTCACTCTTCCGGCAATGGACAGGTTGCGGTCAAACCAGGGTGCGAGGAGAGCGCCGCCATAGATCTCGACCCCCAGTTGCATGCAGGCGTGGCGTATTTGCAGCGGATTGGGTTTGATCTTGAGGCCGGGACTGTCGGTGTGCGCGCCAGCCATGCGGAGATGCAGGCCGGCATGCGGGCTGGTGGTCAGGGTGAAGGCGATCAGGCTGGAGTCGTTGCGAATCACATAATAAGAGCCCGGTGCCACCTGGCGCCAGGAGTCGGTTTCGTGCAGGCGTCGAAATCCCTGGGCAGCAAGCATGGCCGCACTGTTGGCCACCACATGGAAGGGCGTGGGGGAGTGGTTGATAAAGGTAAAAAGATTT
>CAIMMA010000398.1 GCA_903842475.1 uncultured bacterium | reverse complement strand
GTCTCTCACAAATAATGAGAATACTCTCAAAATGAGAGGCCCTGTTTTATGTTTTATCTTTCTTTCGCTGACAGCAGGACTTGACGACGCTGTCTTTTCGTAACGAATCACAGTGCATCAAGACTCCCCGGCCAAGTCCAAAAACCTGCAGGACCAGCAGGGTGAAAATGCTAGCAAAAAGAAAGTCTATGTTTAGAAAAATTGGGTATTTTGAACAGTTACCCATCACCCCTGTCACGACTAGGGTCTACAAAAGCTGGATGCGGTATCTATTGGAGGCTGCGTTGGCGGTTAGCGCGAGTGACATAATTTTTGAGGGGCACGAGGGTTGATTAATATTCGGCCAGATGAAGGGCACATGCTTCCTCGCCCACCATCTGGATTGACTCACCCGGGTAGGTTCTTCCCAAGCGGTGTTGAGACCGATAATTCACTGCCGCCTTCAATGGATTTGGCCGTAATGTGTCCGTTCATGTTGCGTTCAATAATCATCTTTGACATGTACAGGCCTATGCCGGTTCCTAAGTTTTTGGTGGAGAAATAGGGTTCAAAAATCTTATTCAGGATAGCTTCCGGTATGCCACCACCATTATCCCGTACCGTCACAACACCCATGTCATCCTGTTCCTTGAGTGTTATAATAATCTGTCCTTTTGTGGTTTCGTTATCGACAATGGCGTCTTTGGCGTTGTTCAGCAGATTTAGGAGCACCTGGGAATATTCATTGGGAAAACCCTGCAATGTGCAATCGCTGTCAGCTTCAACGGAAATGGAGATAGAGTTGTTTTTGAAAGCCGCTTCTACCATATTAATCGCAAGCTTGATCTGCACCATTGCGGAAAAGGCGACTATCTCCTTGTCAGGGCAGAAAAAATTGCGAAAGTCATTTATGGTAGACGACATTTTCTGAATTAACAGATTGGCGGTCGCAGCAGATTCATTCATGTACTCGTCGGTAAGTTCATTTTCCTGCTGTGTACATTGAATGTCGGCAATCAGCAGCGCCAGAACGTTCAACGGTTGGCGCCACTGGTGCGCTATGTTACCGATCATCTCGCCCATCGCAGCCTGGCGTCCTTGGCTGATAAGGATCTGATCCTTATGCCTCAATTCGGTAACAGTTTCTTGCACGCGGTTATGCAATGACCGGTTTAGTGATTCCAGTTGTTTCTGCTTCAGCGTAAGCTGCTCCTGCGCATGCTTTATTTCGCTGATATCACGCATTATTCCCATGGAATGCCACTTGCCGTTCAGCATGACCGCCGACATTGAAAGTGCAACCGGAATCTCCATACCGTCTTTTTTTCTGGCGAATATTTCCAGTGTTTTGCCGACAGCATGGCCGCAACCGGTACGCTGAAATTCGGGGAAGACGCTGGTATGGTCGACAAGATAACGTTCAGGAGCCAGCAGGTTGTGGAGATTACAACCAAGCACTTCCTCAGAACGATAGCCTAGAATCTGTTCGGCGGCAGGATTCCAGAAGGAGATGGCTCCCTGGTGGTCCATCATCAGGATGGCGTCATTAGCAGAATGCGTGATGCCGCGCAACTGTGCCTCGCTGGCTTCAGCTATTTCTTTGGCAATGGTCAGCTCGTTGACCCTTTCTTTAATGACACGTGACATGATATTAAAAGCGGCTCCCAATTTGCCGACATCATCGTCACCCTCGGGAACAAGGGGAGGTGAAAGGTTGCCTGAGGCCACCTCCAGGCTTGCTTGGGTGAGGGACTTCATGTGCCGGGTTAGCCAAAATCCCAAAAACAGCAAGATCACAGAGGAAAGGAGTATCTCAATGGCGGCAATGCCTACGCCCTGAATTAACAGCACTTGCCGGGCATGAACAATCTGGGAAAGGTCGACGCCGAAATGCAACTTACCGAGTGATTGCTGCTGAAACTCAATAGGCACGATAACATCATAACGCGGGTCTATTTTGCTCTCAAACAGAGATAATTCTTTGCTCGATTCCTGCAGTGGCATATCTGCAGGCCAGCCGTTTGAAGCGAGACGATGGCCGTACCGGTCAACGACCACGATATAATCCAGGCCACCCTTAGTCCGACTTTCGTCGACGACGGCTTGCATCGTTGCGTAATCACGCGCAATCAGAGGTGCTGTCAAAGCAGCTATCAAAACAGGGCTGAACTGTTGCGCCTGTGTTTGCACCTGACTGGACATGGCGCTATGCAGAAGACGAATGCTGTTTGTGATCAGAACGGTCAGCATTATTGCTTCGAATCCGACAGCCAAAAAAAGAAGGCGGCCACGGACAGTCTGCCATGGGTTCATTCGCTTCATTTCAAATTGTTGATCAGCTTTCTGGTTTCATCGGCGTAAATATCCATGTCGTTCATCTCGTTTAGCTTAAGGATGCGATAGCCTTCAACTTTGTTATCCTCAAAGTATTTCTTTGCCTCTGGCGTCTCTGCAAAGGCCCAAAGTGCGGTAACGATATCCTTTTGCATAGCCACTCGGCGGTCGTTTAACACGTAAACACGGCCTGCCATAGGTTTGCTCTCGGCAAGAATCCGTAACTGTTTCCGGACGTCCGGGGTTAGTCTTTGATAATTTGCCAATGAGGTGAAGCCTGCGGCCGCTTCTCCGGAAATTACCAACTGGGCAACACTGTCCGAAGCACTGACATACTTGATTGGCTTAGGGACTACTTTGTTTTCAACGAGCCAGTGTTGTCCCCACAAGGTGACCAATGAGGTAGGGCTCAAACCGAGAACATCCTTTTCCTTCAAGTCGGTCGCCTCTCTGATTGCCCCATCATCCTTCACAAGAGCGACCGCTTTGAAGTCGGCAATGTAGGTTAGTAGCGAGATGTAGTGAGCATCCTTTTGGAGGAGACGGGCCTGATGGCCGGTGGTAATGGCAATGTCGAACTCTTGCGCCAGACCACGCTGAGCAAATATTTCATAACTAGGGGCAGTTACAATTTCAACCGACACGCCTAGTGCCTT
>CAIMMA010000397.1 GCA_903842475.1 uncultured bacterium | reverse complement strand
CTCTATTCTGCGTTCGTATCCTTCAAATAGCGCCATGGTCGGCCTCCTCATTCATGTCGTGGGTTGATGGTCCGGATTGCCTCTGAGAAACGGCCGTAACTCGAGGTTGCCTTGACCAACGCGTCATTGGCGCTGGTACCCTTATGGATCATTTCCATCATCTTGCCGAGATGCACGAACTCGTAGCCGATCACCTCATCGTTCTCATCCAAGGCCTGTTTGGTCACATACCCCTCCGCCATCTCCAGATAACGAACGCCTTTGGCCTTGGTGCCGTACATCGTTCCGACCTGGCTGCGTAATCCTTTTCCCAAATCTTCAAGCCCGGCGCCGATGGGCAGCCCGCCTTCGGAAAAAGCGGTTTGCGACCGTCCATAGACAATCTGCAGAAACAGTTCCCGCATGGCGGTGTTGATGGCATCGCAGACCAAATCGGTATTCAGGGCCTCCAGGATGGTCTTCCCGGACAGGATTTCCGCGGCCATGGCTGCCGAATGGGTCATGCCGGAACAGCCGATCACTTCAACCAGCGCCTCCTCGATGATCCCGTCCTTGATGTTAAGCGTCAGCTTGCAGGCCCCCTGCTGCGGAGCGCACCATCCCACGCCATGGGTCAATCCGGAGATGTCCCTGATCTCTTTTGCCGGGGTCCACCGGCCTTCCTGGGGGATCGGCGCAGGCCCATGATTCGGGCCTTTCGCCACACAGGTCATCCTGTCCACTTCTGAAGAATACATCATAGCGCCTCCCTTATTTTTGTAGCGAACAACTCGAATTTGCAACAGAGCGCAGCATCGGCGATCCCTTGCAGGATGTCCGGTACGGCAGAATACACAACACCATTAAATTAAGGCTCGCGACAAGTCAACAGGAACGCCTGAATCGGCGCCAACAGAAGCACCTGAATCGATTCGGGATTGGCAAGGCAATGAAGCCCAGACCGAAGATGGGCAGGAAGAAATATCGATACCGTACAAAGTCAGGCCGGCCGGTGCATCCGGACATGCCTCGCCCAGGAAACGAAAAAGGCGAAATCCGTCATCGGTTTTATGCTTTGGCCTCCCCGGCAACAGAGTATAATTTCCTGGTGGAGGTTGCACGCTCTGCAGCAGCAGATGCCGTAGCATACGCCAAACTCCCCCAATATTCGAACACAGCATCCTTTCAGCGCCACCACCGATTGGTCGAATATCTCGTCGAGCAGACCGGCCTATACGACAGGTTTTCCACGACACCTTTGCCACCTCCTCAACATGTTCGGCCAGGGCGAGATAGACATCTCCTTTTCCGACCCTTGTATTTACGTCAAACTGGCCAACCGCGGCGGCGCCAAGGCCATGGCCAGAATCGTTGAAGAAAATGGACGGGCCGAATTCCGTGGCCAGATCATTGCCAGCAAGGCCAACAAAACGATCGAGTCCAGCGAAGATTGCCGGGGCAGGTCCTGGGTGGCCGTCGATCCGTCCTCCGCCGGAGGGTATCTGTTTCCCCTAGGCCATTTCGATGATCACGACCGGAACCTCCATGATTTCAAGGAAGTCGTCTTTGCCGGCGGCCGACAGGAAAATGTGATTTTGGGGGTCTACACCGGACTCCACGACCTGGGGTCGATGTGAGAAGGTTCTTTACGGGTGGTAGAAAACAAAATCGAGATCAATCAGATCAAGGTGGTTGCCAACTCGAGATGGTATCCGGGCTGGGTGTACGCTTACCGTCTGGCTTTATTGCCATCCAACCCTTGCCCCACAGAGGTTTTATCACGTTGCTCAAAGATTTTTCTATTGAGAAAAACAGCCGCCTGAGCTCAAAAAAAAATGCGCTATTTTTTATTCTATTATCTCGCAAACCTGAAGACCATATTGCAAAACTGACGCTAGCCGCCCAACGACCCGTAACCACAATATATTGTTATTATTATAATAAAAACCAGCGCCGCGCTGCAGCGCCAATTAAAAGAGAAAAAAAGGCAGGCCGACTTGTTACTTTCCGACTGATTAGGCAGACATAAAACCTTTTTTAAAATGCAGCTCATGCCTTGACAAAGAAAGTATTTTATGTGCTTAATATTAAACAAGCAGGGAAAAACATATTTAATTTCTGCCGTTAATCCATAGCTGGTGCATTTAAAGAGGGACAGAAACTAGTATGACAAAAAAAGATAACCTGATAACAGGGGTCGATATCGGTTCACACGCGGTAAAGATTTGTCAGCTACAGAAATCCGGTAACAACTATAAAATCCTGGCCGTCGGCAGCGCCGCTCTCCCCCCCGGAGCTGTCGAAGACGGCGTCTTACAAGAGCCCGATGAGGTTGGCAAGGTCGTGGCTGCCCTGATGAAAAACCTGAGAATTAAGAATACCAAAATAGGCATTTCCATATCAGGGTATTCGGT
>CAIMMA010000396.1 GCA_903842475.1 uncultured bacterium | reverse complement strand
CGAATCCGATCCCGCCATTGATGCATCAGTTCCTTGGAATGGACCAGAATCAGGGTCGGCTGGCGCCGCCGGGCAATGAGGTGGAGGGCCATGACGGTTTTTCCCGAGCCGGTGCCGGCCTCGAGTACGCCGAAAGAATGTGCCAACACTGCCTCCGTCGCCTGGCGCTGGTAGGGGCGCAGTGCTCCGTGGAAGGTCAGGTCGATTTCCGGCAGGAGGCGGCGGCGATCATCGATCTCTGGCGCCGCGCCCGTCTCCTGACGGCAGATCCGGACCGCCTGGTTGCCGAAGCCGCGAGGAAAGAGGATGCGACCGGGTTCTTCCCGGAAGAAATACAGCTGCGGCTTGAGCTGCTTGCCGACCCAGCGGCCGAACTGTTTGGCGGCCTGGTATTTGGGATTGTCGATGGTCAGGGCACTTCGGAGCGCGGCCAGCAGGGGCGGCGGCGCTCCGGTGAGACGACATTCCCGGTCGACCGTCAGGCGGACGGTTGTCGGTTGGGGGGGCGGGGAGGGGCGGTTCACCGTTGTCGAGCCTCCTGGCGCCGCAGGTGCAGGCCTGATAGAAAGCCGCGGATGGCATAACCGCGCCGGGGCGCCGGCAAGGGGCTTTTCTCGTTTGTCGGCTTGACAGCGGGGGAAATATATTGCATTTTACCAGATTACACCCCTCGATGGGCGGCCCTTTTGGCCGGCGTCCGGCCTCGTCCTTGCGTGGCTTGAGTGCGTCCTGCACGCGAAACAACCGACAGCGCCATCGATCATCGGCTTACTTTTTTCTTATACAAATAAAATGATATGTAAAACCAGCATCCGTTTCCTCTGTCTCGCTGCCATCCTGCTGCTGCCCTGCACCGGGATGAGCGCTCCAACCGGAAACAATAATCAAAAGAACATCGTCATCACCCTGCCGGCGGAAACCGTGCTGGCTGCATTGAAAAAGGTCCTGCCGCTGGATATTCCTTCGCAGAACCCGCAGCTGCAGGGGCAGATCATCGTCGAATCCCTGGATAAGCTGGTCATCCATGATAATATCATATCGGTGCAAGGGGTGCTCTCCGGCAGAAATCTGGTGGTGGTGACCAATTTCGCCGGTCAGGACATCCAGCTCAAGGTCGGCGAGGTGCATCTGCCCATGAGCTGCGATCTCCAGACCCGGTTCGATCCGGTGAAGCGCAAGCTCTTCGTCACGCCTCGATTTACCGACATGCCCTCCGGCGGCAACAGTCAAGAGGCCTCGCTGGCGCCGCTGCTCGGGGCACTGGGCGGCAAAGAGCACCCGGTCGATCTCGAGGCTCTGCAGCAGCTCAACATCAAGGTCGGGGCCAAATCGATCCCGATTGCGATGGAGCCGGTCAAAATCGCCGGCGCGGACAACGCGTTGATTTTTCATCTGTCGCCCCAGATCGGTACTCCCAGATAAGGGCAATCCCCTGGTTCCGTTCACCCAAGGAGGTCTTATCATGCCTGACAATTGTCTCTTCTGCAAGATTATCCGTGGCGAGATTCCGGCCGCCAAGCTTTATGAGGATGCAGAAATCCTCGCCTTCCGCGATATCGCCCCGCAGGCGCCCTGCCATTTCTTGGTTATCCCCAAAAAACATCTCAGCGGCCCGGCGGCGGTAACTCCGGAGGATGAACGGATCGTCGGCAAGATGCTGCGGGTGGGGGGCGAGATCGCCGCCAAGGAAGGGTTCGCCCACTACCGGGTGGTGTTCAATAACGGCGCCCAGGCCGGGCAGACGGTTTTTCATCTGCATATGCACATCCTGGCCGGCAGAAGCCTGGCCTGGCCTCCGGGCTGATTGCGGCCCACCAGGCGAGTGCCCGGATGGGTTGTCGGCCGGGGGCGCCCGTGACCCCCGGAGCCTCCCCAAACAGCGTGGTGCTCTACGATACCAGCCGGAAGCAGTGGCTGCTGTTCCGCCGCCCTTTGCAGATCCACTGCACGCACCGCCTGGACGCGGTCGCCGGCCTCCTCCGGACGATCGAGCAGCAGGTGGCGGGCAAGCGGCTGTATGCGGCGGGATTTGTCGCTTATGAGGCCGGGCCGGCCTTTGATCCGGCCCTGGCCGTCCGGTTGCCCGGAACCTTTCCGCTGGTGTGGTTCGGCATCTATCTGGACCCCGAGCCGATTTCCTTTCCCCCCCTGCCGACGGCCCCCCCGGCGATCATCGGGTGGGAGTCCTCGGTTGCCCAACCGCAATACCAGCAGGCCTTTCATGCCATTAAGGCCGCCATCGCGGCTGGATCCACCTATCAGGTCAATTACTCGTTTCGTCTGCGGGCGCCCTTTGCGGCCGATCCCTGGGATTTGTTCGTGCGCATGGTCCATGCCCAGGGCTACGGGTATGGCGCCTTTGTCGATACCGACGACTGGGCGATCTGCTCCGCCTCGCCCGAGCTGTTTTTCACCCTGGCCCAAGGGGTCTTGACCTCCAACCCCATGAAAGGGACCATGCCCCGAGGGCTGACCCAGGCCGAAGACCTGGAAAATGCCCGCTGGCTGGTTGATTCGGAAAAGAACCGGGCCGAGAATCTGATGATTGTCGACATGGTCCGCAACGATCTGGGGCGGATTGCCGAGGGGGGGAGCGTTTCGGCGCTTCGTCTCTTGGCGCTCGAGAAGTACCCGACCCTGTGGCAGCTGACCAGTTCGGTCCAATGCCGCACCCGGGTGGGCCTGCTCGAACTTTTCTGCGCCTTGTTTCCGGCGGCCTCGATCACCGGCGCGCCCAAGGTCCAGACCATGCGGATCATTTCGGCGCTTGAAACCACGCCCCGGCGGATTTATACCGGCACGGTGGGGTTTCTTGCGCCCGGCGGCCGGGCCCAGTTCAACGTCGCCATCAGGACCTTGCTGGTGGATAAAGCCGACAAGACGGCCGAATATGGGGTCGGGGGCGGGATTGTCTGGGATTCGCAGCTGGGCGACGAGTTCGACGAATGTTATACCAAGGCCCGCATTCTGACCCAGCCCGCACCGGTTTTCGCCCTGCTGGAAACCCTGCTGTGGACGCCCGAGGACGGCTTTGGGCTACTTGAAGAGCACCTGGCCCGACTGGCCGAATCGGCCGCCTATTTCGACCGCCGGGTCGATATCGAGGCCATCCGGCGACAACTCCGGCAAATGGCCGCCGATCTGCCCGTCGCACCCCACCGGGTTCGGTTGGTGCTTGCGGCGGAGGATTGCAAGGTGGAGGCGAAATTGCTCAAACCGCTGCCCCAGCCCTATCGTATCCGGCTCGCCCGCAGGCCGATCGATGCCCGCGACCCCTGGCTCTATCACAAAACCACCCATCGCCGGATCTACGAACAGGCCCTGTCCGAGGTTCCCGGATACGAGGACGTGCTGCTCTGGAATGGTCAAGGGGAACTGACCGAATCGTGTATCGCCAATGTGGTGGTGGAGAAAGAAGGGCGGTTGCTGACCCCACCGGTGCGCTCCGGCCTGCTGGCCGGGACCTTTCGCGCCCATCTGCTCCGGCAGGGCACGGTCGTTGAGCAGGTGGTCACGGTCGATGACCTGCACCGATGCACCGGCGTCTACCTGGTCAACTCGGTGCGTGGCATGTGGGAGGTGGGACTTGCTGGCCTCCAGGGGGAGGCCGCCCACGGCCCGGTCGGATAAGGGCAGGTTTACCGGAGGAGGGCGCGCAGTCGGCGGAGATTTTCGGTATCTTCGGCCAGATCGGCTTCTTTCGGGGTTTCCAGGGTCATGGGATGCTGGTGAAAGCGCGGGTCGTTGAGGAGATGGGTAAAACCGTCGATGCCGATGGCTCCCTCGCCGATATGGGCATGGCGGTCGACCCTGCTGGCGCAAGGTTTTTTGGAATCGTTGAGATGGAAGAGGTGGATTCGGTCCCAGCCGACGGTGCGGTCCAGCTGGACCATGGTCTGCTCGTAGTCGGCTCGGTCGGCTAGGGCGTAACCGGCGGCAAAGATATGGCAGGTATCGACACAGATCCCCAGATGCGCCGGGTAGCGGCTCTGCTGGAGCAGCCAGCCGAGCTCTTCAAACCTGCTGCCCAGTGCGGTCCCCTGGCCGGCGGTGGTTTCCAGCAGGATGATCAGGTCCGAGTCGAGTACTCCTGACCGTTCCAGGACCAGGTCTAGATTGCCCGCTACCTCAGCCAGGCCCGGTTCGATCCCGGCGCCGCCATGATTTCCCGGATGAATCACCACCAGATGGATGCCTAGTTGCCGGCAGCGCTGGAGCTCTTCAATAAAAGCGGCCACTGATTTGGCCGCCATTTCCGGTTGGGTGGCGGCCAGATTAATCAGGTAGGACGCGTGGGAGGCCACCGGCATCAGGTCGTTCTCCTCCCATGTATCGCGAAAGCGTCCGATCTCTTCCGGTGCCAGCGGCGCTGTCCGCCATTGGCGCTGGTTGGCGGTGAAGATCTGCAAGGCTTGCCCGCCGACCTGCCGAATCCGGTCAAAGGCGAGGTGCAGGCCGCCGGCTATGGACTGATGCGCCCCGAGCAACGGCATCATTGATCTCCGTGGGAGCGTCGATGGAGGCGCATCACATCTGCCATCGCTGTTCCAGGTATTCGAGGCCGTCGTGGTTGGTCAGGTCCAATTGGATGGGCGTGACCGAAATAAAGCCGCTGCGCACCGCCTGTTCGTCGGTGTTGTCGCCGCCCGACCAGTGGACCGTGCCGCCGCCGATCCAGTAATGCTTGCGGCCCCAGGGGTCGAAGGTCTCCTGGATGGCATCCTTATAAATTCTTCGCCCCTGGCGGGTGAAACGGATGCCCTTGATCGCACTCGCCGGCAGCGGCGGGATGTTGATGTTGAGCAGGGTGTGGGGCGGCAGGCTCCAGGTCAGGGCCATGGAGGCCAGTTTCCATGCAACCGCGGCGGCCACCTCGAAATCGTAGGGCGGATTGCCGGCCAGGGAAAAGGCCAGCGAGGGAATATCGTACATGGTGCCTTCGATGGCCGCCGAAACCGTGCCCGAATAACTGATGTCATCCCCCAGGTTGGCGCCGGGATTGATGCCGGACACCAGGAGGTCGGGTTTGGCGCGAAGTATTTTATTGATGGCGATGGTGACGCAGTCGGTGGGGGTGCCGTCAATGGTGTGGATCTGCTCCTCCAATTGAAAAACCCGCAGCGGCCGGTTCATGGTCAAGGAATGGCTGACCGCGGAGTTGTCTCGCTCCGGGGCGACAATCAGCGCCTCTCCCAGAGAACTGACCGCATCAAACAGGGCGCGGATACCCGGAGCGTAGACCCCGTCGTCGTTGGTCACCAGAATTAAAGGTTTGCGCATGCGCTGCTCGGTCCGGCTGAATGGTTGTTGAGTGCCGAGGGCTGCCCGGATGCCACGTCGGTCGTAGGCTGCGGGCGGTCTTCTCTCTCAGCATCGGCATATCTTAGACCTAATTCGAGGTTCTGTCATCAGGCAGAGCGTAACAACGGTTTTGCCGGTGGTGAAAAAAATCGGCGCAAGGCCATGCCATTTCTCGAGCGTGAGCAAATAAAAAAATATTGCGAGGTGATTTTTGACATTCTCCCGGAGGCCTTGTCCTGCAAGGTGTCTCTTGGTAAACGGTCCTTGCCTTAAGGAGGGTAATGTTCTGGTTTTAAATATTTATTTGGTAAAAAAAATTTGAATCAGGTATCACAGGTCTAATGCTTATCAAGAGATTCCTCTCCCTCAAGCAGTCCCCCTTGGTCGCGCAGGTTTTCTGCCGGCCAAGGGGGTTTTCTTTTTCAAAGGCGGGCAGCTGAGTGCTGAAAAGTTTTGCCAGCTCGGCAACGTATTGTTTACTAATGGGATGTTGAAGAGCCGGCAGGGCGGTGTTGTTATAAAACGGCATCGGCAACAGGGTACGGAAAAGAACGGTGGACGTACCCGGTTGCGGCGGCGTATGATGGTG
>CAIMMA010000395.1 GCA_903842475.1 uncultured bacterium | reverse complement strand
TCCTGGTTGGCGGTCTCCAACTGTTGCTGATACTCGGTAAGGGTCCGGAAAAGGCTGTTGACCCGGGCGCTAACCAACAGGGCCACGACCGCGAAGAGTCCGGCCAGCACCAGCAGGCTGAGCAGGGCAAAGGGCCATCGGGCGAGTTCCTTCGGGCCGGCGAGCATCTGGCGGTCCATCAGCAGCAGCAATACGGCGGCAATGAGGAAGCATACACTCAGTTGACCGACGAGTTTGGTTCGTTCCGGCATGATTATCCGTTCTCCTTTGCGACCACCGGCAGATCGATGATGATGGTGGTGAACTTGCCCCACTGACTCTGAATTCGGAAATGGCCTTTGTTCTCTTTGATCAGGCTGTGGCTGATGCTCAACCCCAGACCGGTACCTTCACCCTTTGATTTGGTCGAAAAGAAGGGGTCCATCAGCCGGTCCATGATGTGCTGTTCGACGCCGGTGCCGTAATCGGTGATCGTGATGCGCACATTTTGCTGTTTGTTGCGGTTGATGCGATACGCGCCGATGGCCATCATTTTGTCGTCATCGGCGGTCGGATAACGGGCGTTGAGGGCGTAGCGGGCATTGCTGAAGACATTGAGGAAGACCTGCTGAAGCTGTTGCGGATTGCAGAACACCATCGGTAAATCTTCGGCGTATTCCTCGGAAATGGCAATACCATCAATCAGGTATTGGTGGGCAATCAGCTCGATGCAACTTTTGAACAGCGCAGGCACGCTGACCGGCTCCGGCGATTCCTGCCCTTTCCGGGAAAAGTTGAGCAGATTTTTGGTGATGCCGGCGATCCGCTGCCCTTCCTTGATAATGCAGCGGAGGAAGTGGGCATTGGTATCCATCTGGGGCGAATCGATCAGGATCTGGGCATAATTGATGATCCCGTTGATGGGATTGTTGATTTCATGGGCCACCCCGGCGGCTAACTCGCCCACCGAAGCCAGTTGGGCGGCACGGAACGCCTCGGCCTTCATCAGCTGTTCCTCGGTCAGGTTCCGGGCCAGCAGCAGCACCGCCCCGGATTTGCCGTCATATTGGTGCAGCGGGCTGACGGTGAGCAGAAAATTGCCGCGCAGGCCGCGCAGCTCGGTTTCGAAGACCCGGCTTTTTTTCTCGGCGAGCAGCACCTCGAGCGGGCAGATGGCCCCGGGCGAGCGGCCGCCGTGGAGGATTTCGCAGATCCCCCGGCCAATGAGCTCTTCCTTGGGTCTGCGCGCCGCGACCGCCGTCGCCGGATTGACATCGAGAATGGTCCCCTGCTCGGAAACGATCAGCGCCGGATCCAGCATGGACGTAAAGATATTTTCCCACTTGTCGATGGCGTGATCCAGGGCGCGGTCGACCGCCATCTTGCCGGTGATGTCGATGCCGAACAGCACCAGGCCCACCCGTCCTTTTTCGATGTCCGGGCGGATGGAACCATGCCATTCAATCATGCGGGTTTCGCCGCTGCGGGTTTGCAGTTCCGCCTGAAAATTCATCTCCGACTGGCCGCCTTTCAACTGAAAGGAGAGGCGGTTCTGGCTGGTGGCCCGCTTGTCCGGGCTGATGAGGACATCGACCCAGAACTTGCCTTTGACCTCCTGCTCGCTGAAGCCCGTCACTTCCTGGGCCGTTGGGTTGAAGCTCAGGATCTCGCCGCAGTGCGACAGCGACACCAGCAAGGCCTGCACCGTCTGGACGATTTCGCAGTTGAAATCCTGTTCAATGCGCAGGTGATGGGAGGTGTCGCGCAGATAGAGGGCGCGGGAAAGGGTGGCGACCACATTGGCGATGAAATCTTGTTCGATGCCGGTGAAACCGTCTGCGCAGATCGAATGGATGGTCAGCACCCCGTATTGCTGCTGGTTGTGGACCAAGGGCCAGGAGCCGCAGGATTGGGTCCCGGTTGCCGCCGCCAGCAGGGTCAGGGGCGTTGGGGGGAGGTCGGCAATAGCATCGACCACCACGGGGGCGCCGGTGGCAAGGGCTTGGGCGGCACTGTTGGCGGCCGCCGTGTCCACGGCCAGTTGTTTGACCAACTGCTGACATTCCTGCGCCGGGAGGCCGTCTTGCACAGCGGTGAGGATTGGAACCACGGTGGCGTTTTTTGCTTGTCGGCCCACCCAGATCAGGCAATATTCCGGATCCTGCAACAGGACGGCGCAGCACCGAGCGAGAAACGCGGCTTCATCGTCGGCCGGTTCCATCGGCAGTTCGCCGATTTCCCGGAGCAGTTTGTATCGTTGCACGAACAACGCTATTTTATGGGATTCTTGACTCATGGCTTGCGGTTATCTTTTCCTGTGGTGCAGCGGTGAGGGTGCTGCAGTTCTGTTGCATAGTGCGGTGTTGTGCTACACAAACACCACATTTGTGCGGTGGGTGCGCCGCGAAAACGTGGTGTTCCCTTCCATCTCTGCATCAGACGTGCCCGTGCGGGGCGATGGGGTGCTTTTCCCTTTTGCTAGATCAAAAAGTTGCCGGTTGTTTGGCGGGTCAACGTTGCGGTGAAAGATGCGGTGAACGGACAATCAAAAAATCCTGAGCCCTTTTTCCAACAAAAAAAGCCGGGCAGGTTCAGAAGGTGCATCCCCTGAAGCCTCTTCCCGGCCTTTGCTGTGGTCTCTTTTTTTGTGATCATCCGCCGTTGCTCGACCTGAACAGGTTAGTGGTCGCCATTACCACTGTGCACGGCATCCGCAGGGCGCCCACTCCTTTTTGGAGGACATTACTCAATATAAAATTTCCAGGCGCAAAACCAGTTGTCCGGATGGGCATCGGGCGGACAGCCGATACATTCGGTCTTGATACGGGGATCGATGGTCTGGGCAAAGGTGGGGTATTCGACCATGCCCGCTGATTTGCAGGGATAATCAGGCAAGCCTTTGCGCTTTCTGGCTGATTGGACCCGGCAGTTGTTCATATAGAACATGAGGCAGTTTGCATCAATGACTTCCATTGATTGTTCATTGATGAAGGCATACATGCGCAGGGTCAGCGCTTTTTTCAAGGCCGGAATGCCGCCTTTATCGGGCAGGTCGAGCAGTTTCTTGATGCGCTCCGCTTCAAAGGGCGAGTAGCGGGTCCAGCAGGTGTCATTGCACCGTTTGGCATCGCCCATGCCGAATTTTTTTTCCACCGCCTGAAACCAGATGCCGTCATTGGCCAGCCAGTTAATGCTCATTTTCTCGATCAGATCGAGCAAGGTCTCCCGGGGTAACGAGTGCAGCACACTGGGAACGCCGTTTTCCGTGGGGAAATTGAGGGTCTTGCCCAGGCGATCCACCTGATTGGCCATGCTCACTTTCCAGACATCGTCCTCGACGGCCATGGCCTTTTCCATCCCGACCTGATGCGCCACCTCGGCAAACCAGGCGCCGTAATGGACAATCGTCCGGCGAAAGGCGTCCATGACGATTGCCACCAGCATTGCATTGTCCGCCTCTTTCATTCCCTCGGGTACTTCGCTCATGTTTCCCTCCATGCTGTTAGTCGATGACCACGGAAAAACCTGCAACAGGACCCTGGCCCCTGGTTGAATACAAAGATGCTGTTAATATACGCCAGTCCGGTTGCAAAGGAAATCGATTTGCTTCGGTACTCGATTTGATTTGGAATATAAGGGGGGCGCCTCTGTTGGGGATGGGCCGGAAGTGTTGCGACCGGCGTCCTTTTAGAACGTGTACGTCCTGCCCGACATCCCCGGGCAGCATGTTTTGGGAAAGGCTTGGCAGAGTTGGGAAACGGCCCATTCCCCGGTACAATGGCACGGGATAAGTTGCTCCGGTGCTATGAGCCGTAAAGCGGCAATGGTCTGCGCAAGGCGTGATTCGTCGGCATTAAGGAGGTGAAAGCCGCTTATCACGGCCCGTATCCGCAACCCCTGGTTGAGTCGCTGCACATGGTGCAAGGTGTTTATCAGGCCGGCATGGGCACAGCCGACGCAGACAATCAATCCTTGGTCGGTTCGGATCCACAGGGCTAAATCATCGTTGATGGGGTCCGGACGCTGGCCTTTGGGATCGAGGAAAAATGGACCGCCGGTGTCTTCGAAATCAGTTTCGCGGGGGATCGGTCCGGTCAGGCCGATGGTCTCGGTCAATACCAGGGGGTGCTGCACCCAATGAACCCGCTTTGCCGGTAATTTATCGATTGCCCGCATGGCTTCACGGGGCATCTGTAAGGACTTGGCCATGTTGTCGCGGAGGCTGAAACGGGGAAGGACCGCGCCGGGATGACAATACAACTCGGCCTGACCGGCCAGGCTGAGGCACCGGGACACCCCGCCGGTGTGATCGTTGTGCCCATGACTGAGTACCAGGGTGTCGGTCGTCGTCAGGTCGACCCCCAACGTCCAGCTGTTTTTTTCGCAAGCAACGCCCTCTCCGGTGTCAAAAAGGATGTGCCGGTGGGCAGTCTCTATCCATAAAGCAAAACCATGCGCAACCATCAGTCCGGCCTCGGCCTGATTATCGACCAGCACGGTTATTCTTGTCGTCTCAGGCTGCATCATCTTTTTCCCTTTGCATAAATTTGCCCTCGGCCCAGGCCATGACCAGGCCCTCAAAGCGTATTTCGGCCTTTAACTGGTAAAGCGGTGGACAGGAAAAAAGCAGCCAGGCCCTGATTTCCATGGTGGTCTCGCAGCAGACCGGGTGCAGAAAACGGACGCGCAGGTCGCCGGTCACCGCCTGAATGCCGCGATGAAAGAGGCAATGGGTCATGGCCGTATCCAACAGGGTGGCGATGACGCCGCCATGGAGAATAGTATTGTACCCCTGCAACTCTGATCCTGCCGAAAATTTTGCTTGTACGCCGCCCTCTTCGCTCTTGGTAAAAGAGAGCCCCCAGAAGCCGGGGTGTAAATCGCCGCAGAGGAGGCGATGCGCGTGTCCAGGCACGACATTGGCGGGAAGTTCAGCGGTCATGGGAAGCCTCGGCCTCAAGCAGCCTGGCGATGGGGGCAATGATTGCTTGCATGATCTCGGCGGTGGGCGATGCCGCATACGATTGGACAAAGACTTGCCCGCTGTCGCAGGCTTCGGCAATCATGGGATCCATGGGGATGGATCCCAGAAAGGGTACCGACATGTCCTCGGCAATCCGTTTCCCCCCGCCGGCAGAGAGGATCCGGGTGATTTCGCCGCACCTGGGACATGCAAAACCGTTCATGTTTTCCACCACCCCCAGTATCGGCACCTGCATCTTGCGACAGAAGGTGATGGATTTGCGTACATCCACCGTGGCCACTTTTTGCGGAGTGGTGACGATCACCGCACCGTCCAGATTGCCGATCAGTTTGCAGACCGAGAGGGGCTCATCGCCGGTTCCAGGGGGAGAATCGACAATCAGGCAGTCCAGGTCGCCCCAGTCGACATCTTGTAAAAATTGACGGATGACGTTCATCTTCATTGGTCCTCGCCAAATGACGGCATCATCCTGGCTTTTGAGCAGAAAACCCACGGACATCACTTTGAGCCCGCCCAGGCTGATTGGCAGGATACCGTCCTTGCAGCCCTCTATCTTCTTGTCTTCGAGGCCCAGCATGGTGGGAATGCTCGGTCCATGGACGTCGACATCGAGCAGGCCCACCTTTTTACCGGTCAGGACAAGGGCCATGGCCAGATTCACCGCCACCGTGCTCTTGCCGACCCCGCCCTTGCCTGAGAGAACAACGATCTTGCGGCGAATGCGACAGAGCCGGGATTGGAGTTTCTGCCGGTCGGAAAAGGCTCGGTCGCTCTCCCCTGTATTGCGGGTGGAGGCGGCACATTGTCTGGTGCAGGTAGCGCAGGGGGCTCGATTGATTGTCGTCTCATCGCGGTGCTGGTCGGCGTTCGCGCACGCCGCCTTAAGGGTGTTGGCCGCCAGGAGAGCGCAGTGTTCCTCGGGAAAATGATCCCCCAGTGCCTCCAGGATATCCGCTTGACGGAGGGATGCCGCTGCTTCGATGCGCTGGCCTTCCGCCAGGCTGGTCGCCATGCTGCCGCAGGCGCGGGATGAGCCGCAACCGTCGGTGACAAAGGCGACTCGTTCCACCTTGCCCTCGCGCTCCGCAACCCAGAATTCCATGGTGTCGCCGCAGGGTCCGGTGATGCGGGCATGGCCGTCAAATTTCGCAAGCGGTCCGTAATTCCTCGGATTCACGGCATGTTCCTTTGCTAGCGAAGTAAAAAGCTTCAAATCATGGCATTCCATCTGTTGCCCCGCTCCCGGTCATCCCGTCGTAGAGTGTTAACAGCCTCAGGCGTTTCCCGTCCGGAGCCGGCAGGAGGCCGCTCCCGAACAGCAGAGGAGGCAAACCAAGCCCTCCCCTTTGTCCGTTGGCTAGCCCTTCGTAAAAGTCCTCAGATAAAATATGCGCCCATCATGTGCCATTTGCTTGAGGTCACCCCGGATCAGCAGCCGTTCAACAACCTCGCGCGAACAACCGGCCCGGGCAAGAAGCGCGTTGACAGCCTCTTCTCGCATGGGGTGGACCGCTGTTATATTGAGAAGGTCCTGCTCGACATCGCCGGTATAAGAGAAATCATTGCCCTCATAGCCGATCAGATATTCCACTTGGCCTATTTTTGTTGCGACAATCTGATACATCCGATTGAGCGTCTCTTCGTCCGGGCTCAACGCCCATGGCTCCGCCGGAGGACGAATGGGAATACTCAAGTAGGCCCGGGAAGGTTGCAGGGCATGAAGGAAATCGGCCACTCCCTCCATGCATTCGCTTGTGTCATTGACTCCCCGGACAAGCATGGTTTCCGTGACCAGGGTGCCTGAAAAGGATTGGGCAAAGGCGCGTATTCCATCGAGGATATCCGCCAACTGCAAGGCAGGGTGCGGTCGATTGATCCGGCGCCAGATGCCTTCGTCAACCGTGTCAATTTTCAAGGAAACCCAGTCGGCATGGGCCAGTTCCTCACGGACATCCTTGCGCCACAGCAGGGAACTGTTGGTGATCACCCCCACGGGAATCCGCAAGGTCTGCAGCTGGCTGATTTCCTGCCCCAGGTTGACGTCCAACGTGGGTTCTCCATCCGGCACCAAGGTCAGGTAGTTGACTGCTTGGGTTGTCTCCCCGGTTCGCTCCAGTCTGTCGCGTACATCTTTAAAAATTTCGTCCGGCGGATAAAATTGTCGCCGCTCAATCCGCATTTGCGCCGTCCGCCCAATTTGGCAGTAAACGCAGGCATACGAGCAGGTTTTTGCCGGGATAGTATTGATCCCCAGGCTTCTTCCCAGGCGTCGCGAGGGAACCGGGCCAAAGGTGATGCCGCCTTTGTCGATTTTCATGGTATCTCGGGTAGTAATATCCTGCCGGGG
>CAIMMA010000394.1 GCA_903842475.1 uncultured bacterium | reverse complement strand
TCGGCCAGACCTCCTCTTTCAGGTCTGTCGGGGGCGATTGTCAGCCTTGCGGGCTGATGCTGTTGCTTATAAGCCGAACGCTACGGTCACTTTGGCGTCTTGTTCATTGAAAAACCCGTCATTTGGCGAAACGAAGGCACAGTTGTCCTGTATCGTGCCGATTTACTCATACATCTTCCTTAGCTGGCCGGCACCAGCCGCGAGTACACCACGCTGAAAGCGGTGAAGGCCGGGCAATGCCGACTGAACCGCAACTTTAACCGCCGGCCTGTGGTGATCAGACGTCCGGCCAGATACATCAACTCTTGAATCACGGTGCGCAGCCGTCTGCGTTTGGCCGAATGCCGCACCGGTCCAAAGGGGGCGATCAGGCCCGTTTGCCCGATAAAGCGGAGGATGTTGTAGGCAAAGGCGCCCAAAGCCATCACCAAGGCGTTGGTGGCAAACTTGCCGCTCGGCAGCCGTTCGAGATCGAGATCGGTCTTGAACTCGCTGTGGAACTGCTCCGAGGTCGCATGCTGCCGATAGAGTTCGATAATATCTTCCGGCTCCATCGCGAGGTCGGTCCACCAGCCCTCGAGAGTAATATCCGGAGTGAGAAGAAACTGACCTTTTTTGTCGATGGTCCGCTCAATCACTCGAACGATTCGCTTGAAGGTGTAGGTTGTTTCTTTGATCTTCCGGCTTTCCTCGACGACCATGGTGCCGACCCGCTTACCGGTTCTGGGCGTCTTGACCAGCCCCTCGGCAAACACCTTGTCGCGCCAGGCGACGGTGTCGCTTTTCCGGGGATTCCACTTGACGATGTAGTGGGTCTTTTCGGCGTTTTCCAGGGCGACCAGGGTCTCGAGGGCATCGTTGCCCGCGTCGGCGCGAACCAAGAGCGGCTGCTCGGTCAGATCCTTGGCGCCGGCAATCACCCGGTTGATAAAGTCGACAAACCCTTTCTGGCTATGCTGGCTTCCGGGCCGGAGTTCCACCTCCAGGCACCAGCCCTCCATGCCGAGATAGGCAGCCATGGGCGCATAACCATCATAGTTTTTGTACGTGCGGCTGACGCCCTCCTTCTTGGTATTGGAATTGTCTTGGGGAAAGACATCCACATCCAGAGGGATAAGGCCGTTCTTGTAGCCGGTGATCGGGGCCTTGAGCCGCTTGAGCATGGTCCGCGAAGATCGATCGATGACCGGCACAAGGCTGGTTCCGGCCTCGTCCAATCGTTGACGCAACCGCTCGACCGAGGGCATCCGGCCGATACCCAGAGCCTCTTTGAAGTATTCGTCCTCACGCATGGCGGCAATGGCCTGGTAATCGCTTTTGCCCAGACACAGCAGGCCAAGATAGCTGCGAAGGATATCGATCTCAGCAATGTGATCGTTTCCTTTGACCACCCTGCCGACATACCGGCCAAGGTCGCTGTACCGGTTGATGCAGGCGCCAGCCAGGGCCAGCCCGGAGTGGCTGGTGTAGAATTCTTCGCTGCTCTGTTCGAGGATCAATCGCTTCATATTTTCACCTGTCGAGTGAGTTTTCGGGACAGGTTGATATTTCAATATTTTTATAAAAAATTCAACAGGTTAATTGTTGAACAAAGCTTTTTTTACTGATGATTTCTCACTGATCTAGGTAAAGGGATGAAAAAAAACAAAAGATCAAAAGAACGAAAGGTGGCCTAGCAGGTTATCGAAATGTGCAATTAAACGAGACAGTTTTATGTCGAGCC
>CAIMMA010000393.1 GCA_903842475.1 uncultured bacterium | reverse complement strand
GATAAAGTTCCTGCACGGCGTCTGCCGCAGAAGGAAAATGGCTGGTCATTCCCCTGGAAAAGTGTCAAAATCCAGCGGATACCGGCAGGAAATCCTCTCGAGCGCTCCTGCGGTCAGCACCCTTCACCCAACGGAGCCCCATGACCGATACCGCGCACCCCCAGACCTTTGATGTCATTATCGTCGGCGGCGGGCCGGCCGGTCTGTTTGCCGCCTACTACCTCAGCGAACACTCCGCCCTCAAGGTCCTGCTGATCGAACAGGGCAAGCCGCCCCTGCTGCGTCAATGCCCGATCAGCGACCAGGAATGCCGCCGCTGCCGACCGTGCAACATTCTCTGCGGCATCGGCGGCGCGGGGCTCTTTTCCGACGGCAAACTCAACTTCATCCATAAACTGGGCAAAACCGACCTCACCCAGTTTCTCGACACCGCCGAAGCCTGTCGGCTGATCGACGAAACCGAAGCCATCTTCAACCGCTACGGCATGGACGGTCAGGTGTTCCCCACGGACATGGAGGCCGCCCGTACCATTCGCAAGGAGGCACGGAAAAGCGGGATCGACCTCCTGCTCATCAAACAAAAACATCTGGGCAGCGACAACCTGCCCCGCCACATCGCCGCCATGGCCCGATACATCGAAGACCGAGGGGTGCGCCTGCACCATTCCGAGGTGGCCGGGGATATCCTTGTGGAAGACGGCCGGGTCGTCGGCGTGGTCACCGAGCGCGGCTCCTATTTGGCCCCCAGCGTCATCCTGGCGCCGGGGCGGGTCGGAGCCGAATGGGTGGCCGGGCTCGCCCGCCGCAACGGTATCCGGATTTCGCAACGGGGGATCGAGGTCGGCGTGCGGGTCGAGGTGCATAACGAGATCATGCAGGACCTCTGCTCGATCATCTATGACCCGACTTTTTTCATCCGCACCACCAAGTACGATGACCAGACCCGCACCTTCTGCACCAATTTCGGCGGCTACGTCGCCCTGGAAAATTACCAGGATTTTGTCTGCGTCAACGGCCATGCCCTGATGGACCGGAAATCCGACAACTCCAATTTCGCCTTCCTCTCCAAGGTGGTGCTCACCGACCCGGTGGAGGACAACCAGGCCTACGGCGAATCCATCGGCAAACTGGCCACCCTGATCGGCGGGGGCAAACCGATTCTCCAGCGCTACGGCGATCTCAAACGCGGCCGGCGCTCAACCTGGAATCGAATCCGCAACAGCTATATCGAGCCGACCCTGAAAAACGTGGTCTGCGGCGATATCGCCATGGCCCTGCCGGAACGCATCCTCACCAATCTGGTCGACGGCCTGGAACAGCTCAACCAGATTATCCCCGGCGTGGCCAACGACGAAACCCTGCTGTACGCCCCGGAGATCAAATTCTTCGCCACCCAGGTGGAAACCGACGCGCACCTGGAAACCGCCCTCAAAGGCCTTTTTGTCGCCGGCGACGGACCGGGAGTTGCGGGAAATATCGTTTCCGCCGCCGCCACAGCCCTGATCGCCGCCAAGGAAATCATCCGCAGACAACAACCAGGAGCAGCAGCATGACCCGAAAACCCGTCCAAACCGACAAGGCGCCCCAAGCCATCGGCCCCTACTCACAAGCCATCGCCACCGAGACCTTGCTGTTCACCTCGGGCACCATCCCCATCGACCCCCGAACCGGGAAGATTCCCGAGGGCAGCATCGAGGAGCACGCCCACCTGGTCTTCCGCAATCTCCGCGCCCTGGCCGAAGCAGGCGGCGCCAGCCTGGCCAACGCGGTCAAGGTCACGGTCTTCCTGACCGACCTCGCCAATTTTCAGCGGGTCAACGCCGTCTATGCCCAGTATTTCAGCGAGCCCTATCCGGCCCGAAGCGCGGTGCAGGTTGCCGCCCTGCCCCTGGGCGCGGCAATCGAGGTTGAAGCGATTATCGCACTGGGGCAGGCTTGATCCGGTTTCAACGCCTCTGCCGGTCACAAATTGCCCGTCATGACAATTTTTATAGCTCATAATTAACATCTGCAGGCCTCAGGCACTGGAAATCAAGATGGCTGTGAAATCAACCAACAAACGACAGAAGTCCAACCTGGAGGAATTAGGGGGGAAATTTTCCGGGCCCAAGCACAAGGAACAATCATGGCCAGAGAGCGAGGAGATGTTCAGAGCATTGAGAGAAAAATCGTTCTCGGGCATCTCTATTGTCCAGGAGGGGAAATTCAGGTCTCTCAACCAGAGTGCCGCCTCCTGCGCCGGGTATGGGGTGGAAGAATTGATCGGCAAGAGTTCCGAGATTTTCGTTTGTGATGAGGATCTTGACGAAATGCGTGAGAATTCGCAGGCGATGCTGCGAGGCGAACGCACGACGCCCTATGAGTTCAGGATCATGACGAAGCAAGGGGAAATCAGGCGGGTTATAGAGACCGTCACTGCCATCTCGTACGAGGGGCGCCCAGCTATCCTGGGCAACTCGATGCATGTTGCCAACCGTAAATTGACCGATGAATCCCTCAAGGAAACCGTCCAACGATTGGCGTGCATTATTGAGTTCCTCCCCGACGCCACGTTTGCGATTGACAAGGCAGGGAACGTCATCATCTGGAATCGGGCCATGGAAGAACTGACCGGGGTGAAAGCCGGCGATATTCTCGGCAAGGGAAACTATGAATACGCCATTCCCTTTTACGGCACCCGAAGGCCTATACTGGTGGATCAGGTCTTTGAACCGAACAAATTGCCGGAAATGGACATGTATCATTATTTCAAGAGGGAAGATGGACTCCTGATTGCCGAAACCGACCTTATCACCTTGAACAACAAAAATTATAAGAAGAATTTAATTTTCTGGGGAAAAGCAGGGCCACTGTGCGACAGCAATGGCAATTTCATTGGCGCCATCGAAACTGTCCGGGAAATTACGGAACGCAAGCAAATGGAATTAGCGCTCAAAAAAAGGGAGTCCGATCTCAAGGCAAAGACCCATGAACTCGAAGATCTCAACGCGGCTTTGAGGGTTTTGCTCAAGCAGCGGAACGAAGACCAGAAGATCGTCGAAGAAAATGTTCTCTACAATATTAAACTCCTCATCCTCCCTTACATAGAGAAATTAAAGGGGAAAATAGATGCCGGATCGAGGTCCTACATTAACGTGCTTGAGTCGAACCTGAAGGATATCGTGTCTCCATTCGCCCAAAAAATGTCTGTTCAG
>CAIMMA010000392.1 GCA_903842475.1 uncultured bacterium | reverse complement strand
GGCCAGAGCCTGGCTGACCTGGCCACGGTGGTGCGACCGAAGCTGACCATCATCGACGCCACCCGCATCCTCCTCAACAACGGTCCCCAGGGCGGCGACCTCAATGATGTCCGCAAAATCGACACCCTGATCGCCTCGGCCGATCCGGTGGCAGCGGACGCCTATGCGACCACCCTGTTCGCGTTGTCGCCCGCTGCCATCGATTCGACCGTGGCTGCCTACAACATGGGCCTGGGGGAAATGAATCTCGATCGGATACAGGTGGTAACGGGCTGATGCGTCGCTTGAGCCCACGCTTCACCCCCTCGGTCTGGCGAAAAATCGGCCAGACCCTGTGCTTCCTGCTCTTTGTCGTCCTGTTCATCAAAACCGACTATGCCGGGGTGGATGAACTGCCTTGGGCCGTCAATCTCCTCTTCCGCATCGATCCCCTGCTCGCCTTTTCCGCCATGCTGGCGGCGAAGACCGTGATTGTGCTGATGCTGCCGGCCTTGATTACCCTGACCCTGACCCTGGTTTTCGGCCGTTTTTTCTGCGGTTGGATCTGTCCGCTCGGTACCCTGATCGATGCCAGCCACCGTCTCTTCGGAAAAAAAGATACCACCCCTGAACCGGGGCAACGCCAATGGAAATACTACCTGCTCTTTTTCCTCCTGGCCGCCGCCTGCTTCGGCCTGCCCCTGGCCGGTTATCTCGATCCCTTTTCCCTGTTGGTGCGCGGCTTCACCTTTGCCGTCCATCCGGCCCTCGACCATGCGACCACCACCCTGTTTACCTGGACCTACCAGCAGGCGCCCGCCTGGGTCAACGCGCTGACCGAACCCACCTACACCCTGCTGCAGCGATATGTGCTGCCTTTTGGCGACAAGGTGTATGCCCTTGGGGTGTTTTCTTTGGGGTTATTGGTGCTGGTCCTGGGCCTAAGCCGACTGGAACGCCGTTTTTTCTGCCGCAAGGTCTGCCCGCTCGGCGCGATGCTGGCCCTCAGCGCCCGTTTTTCCCGGTTCAAATTGACCGGCGGCACCGCTGAATGCGGCCAGTGCCGCCAGTGCCGCACCATCTGCCCCATGGCGGCGATTGACGAGGCAAGAATCATCGCGCCAGCCGAATGCACCCTCTGTCTTGATTGCCTGACCCTCTGCCCCCGCTCCCGCATCCGGTACGGCAGCAGCGGGACGGCTCGCCCCGGGGTGCCTACCGACCTTTCTCGCCGGGCCGTGCTGACCTCCCTGGCCGCCGGCGCATTGGCGCCGCTGGCCCTGCCCTCCCGGCCGCTGGCCCGCCAGGCCGACCCCACCCTGATCAGGCCCCCCGGCGCCCTGGCCGAGGCTGCCTTTCTCGGTCGCTGCGTGCGGTGCGGCGAATGCATGAAGGTCTGCATCGGCAACGCCCTGCACGCCACCTGGCTGGAGGCCGGCCTGGAGGGTATTTTCACCCCCCGACTGCTCAGCCGCATCGGCTACTGCGAATACAACTGCACCCTCTGCGGGCAGGTCTGTCCCACCGGCGCCATCCGCACCCTCCCCAAACCCGAGAAACAGACCACGGTGATCGGCCGGGCCTATTTCGATAAAAACCGCTGTCTCCCCTATGCCGCCGGCGTGCCCTGCATCGTCTGCGAAGAGCATTGCCCGACCCCGGACAAGGCGATCAAATTCCGCGAGGTCGAGGTCGAAAACAGCAAGGGGGCACGAGTCCGGGTGCGCCAGCCCTATGTGATCGACAGCCTGTGCATCGGCTGCGGCATCTGTGAAAATAAATGTCCTCTCAGCGGCGAGGCGGCGGTGCTGGTCACCGCCGCAGGCGAAAGCCGCCACGAAGCCCTGTCCTTTCGGGACGGATACTGAAAATCCACGGCCCCTGAACGAACAAAGTACTGGCCGCCCTTTTTAAAGGGACACACCGACCAGTCGGACCATCAGACAGCCCCCGCCCGGAATCCTTCGCAACCGCCAGCCGCGTTGCTTCTTTGCTTCTTGCAATCGCCTCGGGACATTTTGACCCGAGAGGGAAAATCTTTGGTTCCTTTTGACCCGCACGGTCCAGGACCCGTTCTTTTTGGTAATTTTTGAGTTCTTTGCCTCCCTTACGCTCCCTCTTTTTCTGGTTCCTTGAGGCCCCCTGGGACATTTCGACGTGCCCCTGCAGAGACCCCATCTGCAACCTCCCGTATTTCCTTAATTAATTATTTGGCACGGTGCTTGCTAGGGTAAGGGTACGCGTATTGGATCCAACCAGAGGCAGCAACGACTCCAGGACCCCAACATTAGAAAAGGATGGTAGCATTATGGCAATTCGAGAGGAAGTATACGGTTATTTCATTCCCAGTGTCACCCTGATCGGTATCGGCGCGGCTAAACAGATTCCGGCCAAGATCAAAGACCTCGGCGGCTCCAAGCCCTTGATCGTCACCGACAAGGGGATCACCGGCGCCGGCATCACCAAACAGATCACCGATCTGCTCGACGCAGCCGGTATGCAGTATGTGGTCTATGACGAGACCATCCCCAACCCCACCGATAAAAACGTCCATGACGGCGTTGAAGTCTACAAAAAGAATAAATGCGACAGCCTGATCACCCTGGGCGGCGGCAGCTCCCATGACTGCGGCAAGGGTGTTGGCCTGGTGATCGCCAACGGCGGCAAAATCCAGGATTTCGAAGGCGTCGACAAATCCACCAAGCCCATGCCTCCCTATGTGGCGGTCAATACCACCGCCGGCACCGCTTCGGAAATGACCCGCTTCTGCATCATCACCGACACCAGCCGCAAGGTGAAGATGGCCATTGTCGACTGGCGCGTCACCCCGGGCATCGCCCTTGACGATCCGCTCCTGATGATGGGCATGCCTCCGGGCCTGACCGCCGCCACCGGCATGGACGCCCTCACCCATGCGGTCGAGGCCTATGTTTCCACCATCGCAACCCCGATGACCGACTCGGCCGCCGAGAAAGCCATCGAACTGATCGCCAAGCATCTGCGTCCGGCCGTGGCCAATGGCAGCGACATCAATGCCCGCGAAGGCATGTGCTATGCCCAGTACCTCGCCGGCATGGCCTTCAATAACGCCAGCCTTGGCCATGTGCATGCCATGGCGCATCAGTTGGGCGGTTTTTACGACCTGCCCCACGGCGAGTGCAACGCCATTCTCCTGCCCCATGTTTCCAAGTTCAACCTGATCGCCAAGATCGACCGCTTCATCAAGATCGCCGAGCTGATGGGCGAGAACACCGCTGGCCTGGCGCCTCGCGATGCCGCCGAGTTGGCCCTGGTGGCGATCAGAAAACTGTCGGCGGATGTCGGCATCCCGGGTGGACTGATTGAACTGGGCAAGCGCTACGGCAAGAACGTCAAGGCCGAGGACATCGATGTCATGACCGGCAATGCCCAGAAGGATGCCTGTGGGTTCACCAACCCGCGTTGTCCCAAAGACGCCGATGTCAAGGCGATCTATACCGCCGCCCTGTAATCACCTGAACACCCTGTGCCGGTGACGCTTGCCTCCCCTGTTCCCCCGATGCGGGCCGGGCAGGCGCCGCCGGTTGTTGTCCCGAAAATTCGCTGTGGTTGGCGTTGCGGGGCGCGGAACCTTCGCGTCCCGCCTTTATTGTCCCATGGAAAAAAGGTGCGGGGTGGTTAACTCCTTGTGGCCCTGCACCTTTGATCCTGAAAAACGACCCAAACAGACCATTTCGTACAAGTGTTGACAAAAGAGATGGTCTGCGATAAATATTTTTCAACACATTGTTTTTTTGGTTTTTTTTCGTCACTAGGCACCAACATCGACCGTAAACGGGTACGGGTTCTGGCATGAGCCCGATTATTCTCTTTTTTACATAGGAGTTATCGAATGGCTGATAAAATTTTTCGCGTGAACATGTCGGACTTAAGTACCAAGGTCGAGGCGGTACCCGAGGGTTGGATGGGACTGGGAGGTCGAGGCCTGACCTCCACCATTGTCGCCGCCGAAGTCAAACCCACCTGTCATCCGCTGGGCAAAAACAACAAACTCGTTTTTGCTCCGGGCCTCCTTTCCGGCACCCAGGCCGCCAACTCCGGCCGCCTTTCCTGCGGCGCCAAGAGCCCGCTGACCGGCACCATCAAAGAATCCAATGCCGGCGGCACCTCGGCGCAGATGCTGGCCAAACTCGGGGTCAAAGCCCTGATTATCGAAGGCTTACCGGCCGATGCCGGCAAGTGGTACAGTCTGCACCTCACGGCCGACGGGGTCACCATTGCAGAAGAAACCGAAGTGATCGGCCAGGGCAACTTTGCCGTGGTCCAGACCCTCAACCAGCGGCTCGGCGACAAGGTCGGCGTGATCACCATCGGCCCGGCCGGCGAGATGAAAATGCTGGGCGCCAACATCTCGATCAAAGATCCGGACAATCACCTGCGTTCCCACGGCCGGGGCGGTCTCGGCGCGGTCATGGGCTCCAAAAAAATAAAATTCATCAGCGTGGCCCCGACCGACCAGAAGGTGGCCATCGCCGATCCCGAAGCCTTCAAGGTTGCCGGCCGGACCTTTGCCAAGGCCCTGATCGACAACCCCATCTCCAAGGCCCTGGGCCAGTACGGCACCAACGTTTTGGTCAACATTATCAACGAGTCCGGTGGCCTGCCCACCCGCAACTTCACCAGCGGTCAATTCGCCGGCCATGAGGCCATTTCCGGCGAGACCATGCACGACACCATCGTTGCCCGCGGCGGCAAGCCCAAACACAACTGCCACCCCGGCTGCGTGATCAACTGTTCGCAGATTTATGCCGACGCCAAAGGCCAGTACAAGACCTCGGGCTTTGAGTACGAATCGATCTGGGCGCTGGGCGCCGACTGCTGCGTCGACAACCTCGACCACATCGCCGAGGCCGACAACCTCATGGACGATCTCGGCATCGATTCGATCGAGACCGCCGTCGCCTTCGGGGTGGCCATGGAGGCCGGCGTGCTCAAATTCGGCGACGGCGTCGAACTCTGCCGGATGCTGCGCGAAGAGGTAGGCCTTGGTACTCCCCTGGGTCGAATCCTCGGCAACGGTGCCGGATCGGTCGGCCGGGCTTACGGGGTCACCCGGGTACCGGTGGTCAAGAATCAGGCCATCCCGGCCTATGACCCGCGCGCCATCAAGGGTATCGGCATCACCTATGCCACCTCCACCCAGGGCGCCGATCACACCATGGGCTACACCATTGCCACCAACATCCTCGGGGTGGGCGGCAAGGTTGATCCGCTCAGCAAGGAAGGCCAGGTGGAGCTGTCCCGCAATCTGCAGATCGCCACCGCAGCCATCGATTCCACCGGCATGTGTCTGTTCGTCGCCTTTGCCGCCCTGGACGACGCCACCTGCCTGCCCGCCTTGATCGACCTGCTCAATGCCCGTTACGGCATCCATCTGGTAGCCGACGACGTCACCAACCTCGGCATGACCATCCTCAAGACGGAGCGGGCCTTCAACCTGGCGGCGGGCTTCACCAATAAGGATGACCGGCTGCCGGAATTTTTCTCGGAGGAACCGATCGCCCCCCATAACGTCATCTGGGACATCAGCGACGAGGCCATCGACAGTTTCTGGAATTTTTAAAAAAAAATAAAAAATAAAAAAATCCATGCAGCTCACGGTCAAATTGTTCGCCTATTTCCGGGATAACCGCTTCAAGGAACAGCTCGCGGACTATCCCGAGGGCACCACGGTGGCGGACATCATCCGCTCGCTGGGGATCAAGCCCGATGAGGTCGGCGTGACCATGATCAATTCCCGCCACTGTACCCTGGAGCAGGTTCCGGCACCGGGCGATCAACTGGCGATCTTTCCAATGATCGGTGGGGGCTGAGTCCCCCACCGGTCTGCCTTCGTGTACCTCGGCTGGTTTTTTGCGGTTTTTCCTGCTCCCACCAATGGAAGCTATGGTATACTTCCGAGGGAAGATTCCCGGTCCGGCGACCAGTTGTCGCCGGTTTTCTTTCCCCGTTGACGCGCCAACCCTTCTCCTTGCTTTCCCAAGGAGTACAAGCCAGGTCAGGATCACATGAAAGATTTTTTCAAATTGATCAGTTCCTCCGACTTCATTGCCCTGTTTGATCATTTTTCGCCGCTCGACTGCGAAACGATTCCCCTGACCGCGGCCCGTGGCCGGGTGCTGGCGGAGGATATCGTTAGCCGCGAGGCCCTGCCGCCTTTCTCCCGCTCCACCATGGATGGCTTTGCGGTCCGGGCGGCGGACACCTTCGGCAGTTCCGAGTCGGAAACCGGACTGCTGACCCTTATCGGTGAAATCGCCATGGGCGTTTCCGGCCAGGCCTTCTCCCTGCGCCCCGGCCAGGCCGTGCGCATCTGGACCGGCGGCGAACTGCCCCAAAAAGCCAATGCCGTGGTCATGGTCGAGTACACTCAAGCCTACGATGACGAAACCGTCGCAATCTACCGGCCGGTGGCTCCCGGCGAAAATGTGATCCGCGTTGGTGAGGATTTCGCCAAGGGGGCCACGGTCCTGGCCCGGGGCAGCATGCTGCGGCCCCAGGATCTGGGGGTCCTTTCGGGTTTGGGCATCATCGAGGTCCCGGTGTATCGCCGGCCCCGGGTCGCCATTCTCTCCACCGGCGATGAACTGGTCCCGGTGGATCAGGTGCCGCCTCCTGGCAAGATCCGGGACATCAATTCCACCACCCTGGCCGCCCTGGTCGAGGAGGCCGGGGGTATTCCCGTCATCTGCGGCATCTGCGGCGACGACCTGGACGACATCCGCACGGTCTGCACCCAGGCGCTGGCCCGGGCCGATATCCTCCTGCTCTCCGGCGGCAGTTCGGTGGGGCGGCGTGACTTCACCCTCCAGGTCTTCCAGGCCCTTCCCGAGACCGAGGTCCTGGTGCACGGGGTCTCGATCCGACCCGGCAAACCCACCATCCTCGCTCGCCAGGGCAATAAGGCCCTGTTCGGCCTGCCCGGCCATGTCGCCTCGGCCATGGTTATTTTCTCCCTCTTTGTTCGCCCCCTGCTGCGCCAATACTCCGGCCTGGGCACCACCCTGGGCCTGCAGACCATCCGGGCGATCACCGCCGAGCAGATTCCCTCGGTCATCGGCAGGGAAGAATATGTCCGGGTCCGGTTGACACCGCAGGCTGACGGCAGCCCGCCGCTGGCCACGCCGGTGTACGGCAAATCCGGCCTGCTGAACCCGCTGGTTCGGGCTGATGGCCTGCTGCCGATCGGCCGGGATGTCGAAGGATTCGATCGCGGCACCGAGACCCCGGTTTTTTTATTTCCCTAAATCCCCCTCAACACCCTTTGAGCCCCTGCCATGAAACGAAAAATCTATCTCCACATGCAATCCCGGGAAGAGGCCCAGCAACTGTTCTGGTCCCGTTTCAAACAGATGCATACCGCTGAGGAGACCATCCCCACCCGGTCCGCCTATGGCCGAGTGACCGCCGGGCCGGTCTGCGCCCGCCTCTCCTCGCCCTCCTTTCATTCCGCCGCCATGGACGGTCTGGCGGTGCAGGCTGAAGACACCTTTAGCGCCCGCGATGACGCGCCGCTCACCCTGCGGCTCGACACCGGCGAGGCGGTGATGATCAACACCGGCTATCCTCT
>CAIMMA010000391.1 GCA_903842475.1 uncultured bacterium | reverse complement strand
TGGCGGAACGCCGAACCGGGGTGATCATCTGCCCGCAAAGCCATCTCAAGCTGGCCTCCGGCCGGGCTCCGCTCCTGGCCATGCTGAACCGCCGGATCCGGGTCGGCCTGGGTACCGACGGGGCGGCCTCCAACAACAGCCTGGACCTGTTCCGCGAAATGGACTTGGCGGCCAAGATTCAGAAAGTGACGCCCTGCGACCCGGTGGCGGTCCCGGCCGCCCGCATCCTGACCATGGCCACCAACGGCGGAGCTTCGGCCCTGGGATTTGGCGAGGGGCATGGCCGGTTGGCGCCGGGCAGCCCCGCCGACCTGATCCTCATCGACCTCGAGCAGCCCCACCTCCAGCCCTTTCACAGCCCCAATCTGCTGGTGTACAGCGCCGGCGCCGGCGATGTCCGCACGGTCATCGTTAACGGCGTCCTGGTGGTTGACAACCGCCGACTCCGCACCCTCGATCTGCAGGCCTGCATGGACCGGGTCCGGCAGCTGGCGGCTGCCTCCTGAACCATTGCCGGGCCGACCTTCGCCGGCTCAGCCTTTTTCGACCCGGATCACCTGGACCGCTCCCATCTGGCGAATGCCGCTGCGGGTCAGGCGTGTCCCCTCAACCACCGCCACGATCTCGCCGGCATGGATATAGCCCCACTCTCTGGCCATGGCCAGAGAGCGGAAAACCATCTCGGTGCGGCCCAACTCCTCGCGGATGATCAGGGGAAAGATATTGTTATACAAACCGGCATGCCGAGCCACATGCAGCGACTTGGTGACCAGCAGAATCGGTACCTTGCGGTTCCACTTGGAGAGCGTCGGGTAGAGGGTGCCGTCCGGGTCGAGCAGCAGGGTGGCGGTGTTGGTGCTGAGATTGGCCACCGCCGAAAGGGCGGGATTGACGGCCGCATCCTCCATCAGCTGCTGGTAGTGGTCGGCGCCGCCGCGCGCATATCGCTCCTCCTCGCAGATGATCGAGGCCATGGTGCGGACCACGTTGACCGGATCGACCCCGGTGGCGGTTTCCTGGCTGAGCATCACCGCATCGGTCCCTTCCTTGATCGCCATGCTTACATCGGTGACCTCCGCCCGGGTCGGCCGGGCGTTGACGGTCATCGAATCGAGCATCTGGGTGGCGGTGATCACCGGGGTGTTCATCTCCCAGCACAACTGGATGATCCGTTCCTGGATGCGCGGCACCCGGGCGGCCGGCAATTCCACCCCCATGTCGCCGCGGGCGATCATGATGGCATCGGCGACCGCGACGATCTCCTTGATGTTCTGCACCGCCTCCGGCTTTTCGATCTTGGCCACCACCTTGAGATTGCGTTTGCCCGAAGCCTTGATGTAGTCCTTGATGGTGGTGATTTCCTCGGCGGTGCGGACAAACGAGAGGGCGACGTAATCGATGGAATGATCGAGACCCCAATCGAGATCGCGCCAATCCTTTTCGGTGACGCTGGGCAGCGAAAGGGCAGTGGAAGGCAGGTTAATGCCCTTGCTCGACTTGAGGATGCCGCCGACGATCACCTCGCAGTGGACCTCGCCGCGCCCTTCCTTGACCACCCGCAACTCCAGCAGACCGTCGTCGAGCAGCACCGGGTCGCCGACCCGCAGGTCGGCCAGGATGCCCGGGGTGATGGTCGAAATCCGGTCCACGTTCCCCTCCACAGGCTCGGCCTGAATGATGAGCACCTCGCCGGCGGTGAGCCTGACGGCGCCATCGGCCATCAAACCGGTGCGAATCTTGGGGCCGCAGAGGTCCTGCAGCACGGCGATCGGTTT
>CAIMMA010000390.1 GCA_903842475.1 uncultured bacterium | reverse complement strand
GCCCCGTTTCCGTCACCACCGCCACCGCCTCATCGTATTTCTCGTCATACTCTTCACTGCCGGTTTCAACATTCTCAGCATCTTCTTCAACGATCTGCAACACCGAGGCATCGTATTCAGCCGAGCCCTGTTCTTTCAGAAAACTGACCAGCCGCTCCGTTTCCTGCTCTGAAATAAAAGCGCCGTGGATTCTTTGCAATTTGGCGGCTCCGGGCGGCAGAAACAGCATGTCGCCCATGCCCAGCAGATGCTCGGCGCCGGAGCCGTCCAGAATGGTTCTGGAGTCTACCTTCGAAGATACTTTAAAAGAAATCCGGGTGGGGAAGTTGGCTTTGATCAAACCGGTCAACACATCGACGGAAGGACGCTGAGTCGCCAGAATTATATGCATTCCGGCAGCCCTTGCCATTTGCGCCAACCGAGCAATGGAGGTTTCAACATCCTTGGAGGCCACCATCATCAGATCAGCAAGCTCATCGACAATGATAACGATATACGGCAACTTTTCCTCGGAAATCTCGTTGAATGAAACAAAAGATTTCACCCGTTTTTCTTCGAGCAGCCGGTAGCGCCGCTCCATTTCCCGAACAGCCCACAACAAGGCCCTGGAGGCCATTTTCGCTTCGACCACCACCGGATGGAGCAGGTGGGGAATATCGTCATACATCGAGAGTTCAATCCGCTTGGGATCAATCATTAACAACCGGACATCTTCGGGAGTCGCTTTGAAAAGGATTGAGGCGATAAAAGCGTTAATAGCCACCGACTTCCCTGCCCCGGTGGCGCCGGCGATGAGCAGATGGGGCATCCGGGCGAGACTGGTGACAATTGGTCTGCCGATCACATCAAACCCCAGCGCGATGGTGAGCATGGAGGCGGCATCCTGATATTCGGCGGTCACCAGGATATCCTTGAGAAAGACTTTTTTTCGTACCGGATTGGGTATTTCAATGCCAATGGCGGCTTTTCCGGGGATAGATCCGACTATCCGCACACGATCAACCTTGAGGACCATGGCGAGATCATCAGCCAGCGTAACGATTTTATTAATTTTAACTCCTGGAGCAGGAGCAAATTCATAGGTGGTGACCACTGGACCCGGTGAGATTCCGGCCACGTTTCCCTGCACACCGAAATCCTGGAGTTTGGCGGTGAGGATTGCGCTCACTTCATAGTAATGCTCGCGACTGACCTCAATATCGTCCTCGTCATTTGGATCAAGCAACGAAAGCGGAGGGATTTGATACGTGCCGCGCTTCGGTGGTTTCAGGGATGCATTCTGGGTATCCTTCTCCGCGGTGACCACCGATTTCATCGGCTCATGGAGCGCGGGAGCCGGGTAAACGTCGTTTGGTTGGTTCTTGAGGTCCTGTTTTTTGGCCCGCTGCCTGGGAACGGCCATCTCTTGTCGGGGCAGCGACGCTTCGCTTCCCTGCAAGGCGGGCGTGATCCGGGCGCGATCGCCGCGTCTCCAAAACCATTTAACCACTCCGAACGGCGAAAAACGAACCGCGGCCATCAGCGAGAAAATCAGCGCAGGAGCAAAACAAGTACCGAACCGGCATCGCCGATGACCCCGCTCAAGAGCCTCCAGACCAAACTGCCGAGATATCCTCCGGGTTGGACAAAGTCGGCGGGCAGCAGCAACTCCTCGAAGGATCCGAACAGCCCGGAACTGCTGATCGCAATCCCGGTAAGACCGGCCACGATGGAGGGTAAACGGTTGGCGACCTCCTTCGAAAGCAGGACGGTGATCGTCGCATAACAAAGGATGCCCACCGGGAAAAAAGCAATCAAACCGAGGAAGGAAAAAAGATAGTGGGCCGAATAAAAACCAAAGGAACCGCACCAGTTGGCTGCGGGCTGCTGCAGCGCCGGTTCCCCGGAAAAAAAAGGCAGCAGGTAACTGCAGAGGCCAAGCAGGAGAAAAAGAATGAGAAACAACAGGATGAGCGCCACGACTTCCCGCCGGATCCTGTTTTCTGTATATGGGTCGGAGGAAGCCATTACGACAATGCAGTATGCACTCTTTTGATCTATGAACTGAAGAATAAGATACAGATGCGAATTCTGCCGGTGCAGCAACCAACCCGATTCAAGGTGAATATGAAAACGGCCCCCTCCTTATAAAAGGAAACCGTTGGGCGATCGAGCCGCCCTGGTCCTTAAAAAATCCCGGGCCCTCTCACCTCAAATGCAGGCCGAACAAGCAGAACAGCGCCCCGAAGGTGACAAGCGGATTATTTGGGCAGGGCGATTTGAACGGCGTCAAGGATACCGTTGATAAACGAAACCGAATCCTCGATGGAATAGCGTTTGGCGATCTCCAAAGCTTCGTTGATCGCAACCTGGGCCGGCGCATCGTCAATGTACTGCAATTCAAAGACAGCAATGCGCAGAATATTCCGGTCCACCAGGGACATCCGCTCCACCCGCCAATTATGTGAATGGGCCGCTAACAGGTTATCAATCTCAACCAGGTGCTGACAGATGCCTTCGATCAACTGACGCCCGTAGGGCAAAGCTTTTTCGCCGATATCAAAGGCCTGGCAAAATAAATCAAAGTCTAAAGCCACCGCTTCGGGAGAATCGGAGGACTCCTGGAAATCGTGACTGAAAAGGAATTGCAGAGCCAGTTCCCGCGATTTACGACGTAATCCCATGAAAATCCATAAAAAATAAAATTTAACAAGCCGCAACGCACCATGGAGGCGCGCTGTGGCTTGTGAAGTAAATGGGACCGATCAGAGCTGTCCCATCAAATTAATCATCTCAAGGGCTGCAATGGCCACATCCGAGCCCTTGTTGCCCGCCTTGGTGCCCGCCCTTTCAATCGCCTGCTCAATGGTTTCGGTGGTCAGAACGCCGAAGAGCACCGGAATACCGGAATCAAGCATCACCTGCGCCGTACCCTTGGACACCTCACCGGCGACATAGTCGAAATGCGGGGTCGCTCCGCGAATCACGGCGCCGAGACAGATGACCGCATCGTAACGCCCGGATTTCGCCATTTTCTGGGCGGCCAGGGGGATTTCAAAGGCCCCCGGCACACGGGCGACCACGATATCGTCCCCATTGACTCCGGAGCGGACCAAGCTGTCGAGGGCCCCCTCAAGCAATTTTTCAACAATAAAAGAGTTGAAACGGGCGACGACAATACCGATTTTTCGCCCTGCGCCTTGTAAATTTCCTTCCAGATACTGTGCCATGTTCGTCCCTGTAATGGTTATCACGGATCCCTGGTCACACACCCCATCGGCTGATCACCGTACAACTCGAGGATATGTCCCATTTTGTCGCGTTTGGTTCGTAAATATCTGCTATTTTCCTCGTCGCCGATAATCTCGATGGGAAGGCGATCGACCACCTCAAGCCCGTAGCCCTCTAATCCTATAATTTTTTTAGGATTATTGGTCAGGAGCCGCATCTTTCGCACCCCCAGATCCCGTAAAATCTGCGCCCCGATGCCGTAATCCCGCAAATCGGGCTTGAACCCCAGACGGGTGTTGGCTTCGACCGTGTCCAGGCCATCGTTATCCTGAAGCACGTACGCCCGCAGTTTGTTGATCAGGCCAATGCCCCTGCCCTCCTGGCGCATATACAGCACCACGCCCTTGCCTTCCTGCTCCACCATCCGCATCGCGGCATGGAGCTGGGAGCCGCAGTCGCAGCGGGCGGAGCCAAAGACATCGCCGGTCAGGCACTCGGAGTGCACCCGAACCATGATCGGCTCGTCGGGTGAGATTTCGCCTTTGACCAGAGCGACATGCTCATCCTTGTCCACATCGTTTTGATAGGCAATGAAGCGGAACTCGCCGGCATGCGCCGTCGGCAGACGCGCCTCGGCCGCTCGCCGCACCAGCACATCCTTGCGGAGGCGATACGCAACCAGATCGGCGATGGTGGCAATTTTGAGGTTGTGCTCCTTGGCAAAGGTTTCCAGATCCGGCATTCTTGCCATGGTGCCGTCGGCGTTCATGATCTCGCAGATGATGCCGGCGGTACGCAGACCGGCAATCCGCGCCAGATCGACCGACCCTTCCGTCTGGCCGGTGCGAACCAGCACGCCGCCACCCCGGGCGCGCAGCGGAAAGATATGGCCGGGGCTGATAATATCCCGCGGCGTTGCCGACGGATGGACGGCGGCCTCGATGGTCCGGGCCCGATCAGCGGCCGAGATCCCGGTGCTCACCCCGGTCCGCGCCTCGATACTGACCGTGAATCCGGTGCCATAGGGAGACTGGTTATTTGAAACCATCATCGGCAGGCCCAACTGCTCAATGATATCGGGACTCATCGCCAGACAGATCAAGCCCCGACCGTGCGTGGCCATGAAATTGATCGCCTCCGGCGTTACCATTTCCGCGGCCATGCAGAGATCGCCTTCGTTTTCCCGGTCCTCGTCATCGACCAGAATAACCATCTTACCGGCCTTGATATCCTGTACTACGTCCTCAATCGAACTGACTGCCATAGCGTGCCTCGTTACAGGGATTACCGTTCATCAAGACGGTCCCCTCATCCTCTCTACCTACAAGAATAACGCAACATTTGGGGAGTACTCCGCCCCATCTTGCGCTCATAAAAAACCATGCTCCGCGAGAAAACCGGGATTAATCCGGCTCTGCGTCTCGCCTCCGGCGGATTTCCCCGCCAGGAGCTTTTCAACATATTTGCCGATCATGTCCACCTCGATATTCACCCGATCCCCCTCCTTGAGCGCACCCAGCGTCGTGCTTGCCAGGGTGTGCGGGATGATGGAGACCGAGAACCGGCTGCGTTCGCAGGTGTTGACGGTCAGGCTGACACCATTGATCGTGATGGATCCTTTTTCAATAACATATTTGGTCAGCCCCGGATCCAAAGAAAAAACAAACAGGGTGTACTCACCGACATTTCTGCGCTGTTCGACCTGTCCCCGGGCATCGACGTGCCCGCTGACCAGATGTCCTCCCAGCCGGTCACAGAGCCGCAGGGCCCGCTCCAGGTTGACGCGGTTACCGGTCTGCAACTGCCCCAAACCGGTCCGCGCCAGACTCTCCGGTGAAACATCGGCATAAAAACGACTGCCTTTAATGTTGCGGGCCGTCAGACAGGCGCCATTCACGGCGATGGACTCCCCCTCTTCCGGGTCGGTCAGCAAAAAATCCGCCTCCAGGCCGAAGATCATTCCTCCACCAGCAGGACGCTTTTCAAAGAGCGTCCCCAACCCCTGAATGATCCCGGTGAACATCTACTGTGCCAGCTCCAGAGCCGCAGCTCGCTGGTTGAATTCTTCGGCCAGCCGGGAATGCTTGAATCTGGCATGGATGCTGGCCACCGAACGGTAGGTATCGGCGGCCTTGCCCCGATCGCCCACTTCGTTGTAGATTTCAGCGATCACGATTAAAATTTCGACAGCCCCTTTGGGATTCTGGGTCAAACGATAATGCTCCAGCATGTCGTACAGCAGCTCAAAGGCCTTTTCATGATCTCCGAGTTTACGATAGGCCGCGGCCATCTTTTTATTCAAGGCCAGCTGAGAAAAGCTGTCATCCTCTTTCTCGCAGATAGCATAAGCCCGCTTAAAATTGGCGATCGCCATGGCATATTCGTCTCGGGCCAGGCAAGCATCCCCCAACCGGTCGGAGGCATTGGCAATGCCCTGCTCATCGCCTTGTTCTTCAAAACCCATGAGGGCATTGTGAAACGCCTGGGCAGCCTGGGCATATTCCTTTTCACCAAACAATCTGCGGCCTTCGAGATAATCCTTCCGAGCAGGATCGGTCTCCGACGCATCGTTAGCCTTGCCCTGGGCCATGGGCACGATGGAACTGAGGGGTTTGATATTGTCATTCACCATTGCCTTCTTCCTTATGTATATTTCGGGTGGCCTGGGCAGAAAGGGCGGCCACCGTGGTTGCGAGGGATTGGCCCTGTTCGCAGATGGTCACAGGGGTTTCGTCGTGCTGCAGCGCCATGACCTGGAACCCGGCCTCCTGGGCTTTGATCCGGCCGAGAAGCCGCAGCGTCAGACCGCGCAGGACCGGATCGCTGTGGTTGAGCACCGGAAACAGCGAATAAAAGGGTGTCTTGCGGACGAGATCCGGCCGGGTCGCGGCAATCTCGCCCAGCCCCCAGAGCACGGCTTCGCGGGTGCCGGGATCGCCCATAAAATTAAACAGATGGCGGGTGAACGCCCCATAGATATCGGGCCGGGTCGCGATGATCGCGCCGATGGTCTCCACCATGCCCCAGGAACTGGCGGCCGAGTCCGAGCAAGCTTCAAACAGCCGATGGAGCATATCCGCCACCGGGCCGGGCTGGCGAACGGCAATCCGGCCGCAGACCTGCCCGATCACCCAGGCGATCCGATACCGGGCGGCCGGGTCGGGCTCATAGAGCAGGCGCTGCAGATATCGCAGCACCTTGGGGTCATCGTGGTACGATTCGAACAGGGCGTCGATATCGGCTCGCTGGGCCATCTGCTTGACGAGCTGCTTGTCGGCCCGTTTTTTGACTCGTTTGGGATCCCGTGGGGATTCGATTTCCGGCTGGGCTTCGACAGATGGCGCCGCCGCCGCGCCGGCTGCATCGGCACAGGGCGCGTCGACCCCATGCTTCTGCTCGTAACGCCGCACCAGGTCGGCCACATCTTTATGCAGCCGAACAAAATAGAGCACCCCGCGCACCGCCCGGCCGTCGAGATTCCGCTTGGCCACGAT
>CAIMMA010000389.1 GCA_903842475.1 uncultured bacterium | reverse complement strand
TTCCCGATGACATCATCACGTAAATACCCTGTCAGCCTGGATATCATCTGGTTCCATTCATTGATCCGGCCTTCCCTATCCACGCCGAAAATGGCAACATTTTCCAGGCCGACAAGCTGAGCACCCCCTAGATCCGCTTGAACCACAGGCAATTGGGTCAATTTTAACGCTTCCATTTTCTCCTCCACTGGTCGTTTGATTTTAGCTACTCAGGCTTTATGCCAGCCGACCGCTTGATTCTTTGTATTAAATGACAGGCACCCCTTCCCTTAGGAATTTATTCCTAAAGAAAATCAAGATCAGGGATGACGCGATAGAGCCTTCTTTATCTCTTTGCACGGAGGTGATGCCGGGATACAGTTTCTCGATTTTTTGTAGTTCGGCATCATAATGTAATCGTTTATTACCATAGCCACTTTGATCTGCTTTAAAATGGTCATCCCTAATTCGCACTCCCCGTCGGGATGATTCGATAATTGTGACAATTCAAGCTTCGTTCGATCAATTTCAGGACATTCGGGTCCTCATCGACCGCCAGAACGATATAGGTAGGCATCGTTGTTTGCTCTTTCAGGAGAGCTGCTGTCTGCTTATTCGCTTGTGGCCAATTCGCCCGTCGGCAGGCGTACCGTCACTGTTGTGCCCTTGCCTTCGACACTATCGATGGCAATAGTGCCACCATGATTCATGATAATGTCACGGGTAATGAGCATGCCAAGGCCAGTACACTCTCCTGCCGGTCTGGTGGTGAAAAACGGTTCGAAAACCCGTTCCAGGTTATCAGGAGAAATACCCCGGCCGGTATCGGCGAATAGTATCTCGGCCCAGTATTCGTCTCTCTCTTTCGTCGGAGGTAGCACTCGCGAGGTGATGGTGATCGTACCGTGCGCATCTATGGCCTGTTCCGCGTTCAGCAGAATGTTCATAAACGCCTGGCCTATCTTTTGCGATGAACACCGGACTAATGGCAACGCATTATAATCTTTAAGTATCAAAATCTTATGTTTCATGCGCGAGCGAATCATTTTCAAAATGAAGTCGAGGCGTTCATTCAAATTGACCGGGCCGAATTCAGCCCTGTCTACCCGGGCGAACGACTTCAGGTCTTTCAGCAAAACGTCGACCTGCATCGCCCCGTCCATGGCTTCATCCATCAGCGAAATAACTTCCTGCTGCATCTGAGCAAGTTGTCGGTTATTGATTAACTCTTCAATCTGACGACAGACGATGTTCGAATGTTTCTTTCCACGTAAAATCTTCTCAATGGCTTGATATTTACCGAGCAGTTCTTTGATTTTGCCGCTGCTGTCGGTCAAACAGGACAGATTTCCTATCACCAGCAACATCGAGTTGCTGATTTCATGGGCAATACTGGCGGAGAGTGTGCCGAGGGAGGCCATCTTTTCGTTCTGGGCCAACAAATCGGCTTGATTTTTCATTTCCTGGCGAAGCTCCAGGTTTAAGCTCAAGAGTCGCTCGTTCATCCGCGCCAGGTTGGTCGGATGTTCCTCAATTGAGAGTTCAGCGTATTTTCCCAGCAGCGGCAACAGATCCGCATGGCGAACCGGTTTTTTCAGATAGTCATTCGCGCCTGCCCGCAAAGCCTTGACCGCATAGTCTTCGCTACCATAAGCCGTCATCATCACCACGGACACACGCTCGTTACGCATGCGTAGAGCAGATAACAATTCAATACCATCCATCTCCGGCATCCGTATATCGCTCAAGACAAGGTCTGGTCGGAAAGAATTATAACATTGAAGCCCGACCAAACCGTTTTCCGCGGTACAGATCTCATGACCCGCCGCGGCGATGGTGTCGGTGATGTATTGCCGGGAAGCCGGATCATCTTCAACACATAAAACTCTCATGACGTACCTCCATTGGTGTCATGGCATCGGTAAACAGAAGAGCACGACCTAGACGACGGTGCCTCCTCTTCCCCAAATCATTAATATAAGTAGCCACGAATTACCGATGCCTCCGAATGACCTTTGCTGGTTGAGCCGATAATTAATCAATTTTCATATCATTCCACCTGCCGTTCAGTTGAGGTTTTTCAGGAAATGGGAAGAATTCAATGGAAATGATTTTATACGTCAACGGTCGCCGGTCTTCGGTGCGCAGTCCGCTTAGTCAGCTCTCTTTGCCTCTTGTTTTCCCCCCCGAATGCCGGCAACCAAGACGGAATGGCCGGCTTGACTTTTTTCGAGAGCGCTTTTTCCGGCAAGCAGTTCGACGGTATGCAACGGGGCGTTGCTACGCCTGGCGATTTCCTGATACCTTTGTTTACGCTTGTCATTAATCGACTCCACCAACTCCGCAGCTTCGTCATGTCCGGGCAATAATAATGCAAGATACCCTGTTGGGGTTTCCTCTATCAATCCTTGAGCCTTAGCGGTTTTTAAATCAAGGACAGGTTCCTCCCGCGAACTGAAAAACAGGGAGTACAGATAGGCGGTCGGCGTCCCCACCATCAATCCTTGGGCATTAGCAGTTTGCAGATCAAGGGCATAGCCGTTCCTCGAACAAATTAACAGGGTGATTAACAAGACATGACAAACACATCGTCTCATGGAGTTGCTCCTTTTAGAATAGTCCACTTTTTTTATTGATAACATCTTCCAGTTCCCTTTCCACCCTGGCCCTAATCTCATCTTCTATTTTGACGCTGGGATTAATAATGACTGGCTTATCGGTTACAGTGACCGGCTTATTGGCAGGAACAACCGGAACCGTGGATGAGCAGTTACATGGAAATATACCTATGGTCGCCAACAGTACCGATATCCTAAACATACTTACTCCTTAGGGGCCGCAGTTTGGGCCTGGCAGGGTGTTAGGTTGCCGAAAAAGCTGTTCCGGTCTTGAGGTTAAATGGTAGCGACCAAGAAGGCTTTTGAATGTACGCTTGCAAACCACGCGCCATATTAAGATTAAAGCCCGAGTCAATAGCCTTTATCTTTTGGCTGTCGGCCTGCGGATTCTCGAACCGGACGTGGAGCGAGCCGGACCATGACAACGGGAGTGTCTGCTGTGCATTGTGAGCAGGATGTTGCCTGCGAGCAGGGGCATGGCGAGTACCAGGAGGAGGGGGGATGATGTATATGGCTAATTAAACGGGTTGTTTAGTCCTCAAAAAGGCAAAACCTTTTCTTTTCCTATTATTCCCTAATACGCACCCAAGAAATGATCATAAGCTTACCGACAGAACCT
>CAIMMA010000388.1 GCA_903842475.1 uncultured bacterium | reverse complement strand
GCACCATCCGACCGACGCCGCTGAAGTGGTTCGACACCAATGGGCTGGTCCTGTACTGCTCATCTTTTTCCAAGACCCTGGCCCCGGATTTTCGAGTGGGCTGGATTCTTCCAGGCCGTTTCCGGGAGCGGATCTTGCGGTTGAAATTCAACGCATCGATTGCTCAGGGCAAGTTGCCACAACTCATTATCGCCGATTTTCTTGAGACCGGGCAGTATGAGCGCCATCTGCGGAAGCTACGGATTGCACTAAAAAATCAGGTGAGCAATACTGCCCAGGCAATTGCCCGTCTGTTTCCTCAAGGGACGAAATTGACCGCACCCAGCGGAGGCTACGTCTTATGGGTGGAATTTACGGGAAATGTTGATGGGGTCGAGCTGTTTCGCTTGGCCAAGGCGGAAAATATTTTCATCATTCCAGGGGCGATCACTACGGGGACCGGCAGCTTTAAGAATTGTATTCGCATAAGCTGCGGCACGCCGTGGAGTAATCAGATGGAAGAAGGCATGCGGCGGCTAGGGGTGTTGGTGAGCAGGCTGCAGGCGAGATAAGGCAGAGACGAGGCGTTTGTCGCCGCGACAGGCGAAGAGAGGGGGTAGGGAAACCCTCTCCCCGTAGCGCAAGGCCGTACCGGGAAGAGGGGGAGAGGCAATCGGGGAGTGAAGATTAGAAGGTAAAGGTTAAATTGATGCCGCCAAAGACGGTGGTGTCAACAGCCTCATCCGGTAAGGCGTCATCGTCCATGGAATCGGTGTAGTTGATGTTAGCCCCGACGCCAAAGGCATCGGTGACCATGTATTTCATTGAGGCGGTGAGCTGGTAATTAAAAAAGCCGCTGTCTGTGCCACCTGCGTAATAATCAGTAAAATCTTCTCCGGCATAACTGATCAAACCGCTCAGGCCCAAGGTGGTTTTGTCGTTGATGCTGTAGGTGTATCCCAGGCCAGCGGTGACATAAAAATCGTCAACCGCGCCGAAATCATAATACATCTTGGTGGAGATCGCGAAACCGGCGCCGAGATCATAACTGAGGCCTGCGAACACTTCAGTGGTACTGCTGTCGGCATCGTCTGCGGCTTCTGGAAACAAATAATGTATGATACCAACACTGGCATCAACTTTGCCCAGCTTAAAGGCGTAGGAACCAGTCAAGTCGACCTCGGAAAATTTGTTGTCGTCGAGGGCGCCGTCATAGTCATCAACGTCGTAGTTGCCCCAGACGTTAAAAGCAAAGCCGTTATGGGATACATCCATGCTCGGCTGTAAAACAAAACCGTTGTTGAAGGTCAGGCCGCGCCATACGTAGGCGCTGTTGGCGTCAAGGGCAGCAGTGGCGGTTGCGGCTGTAGCCTGGGATGCTGCGCCACCGGTGGCAAGGGCGACAAGGGCGGCCATGGAAAATAAACGTTTCATATTCTCTTCTCCTTTTTTAATAAAAAATTGCAGGGTCTCCAAGCTGCAAGGACATAACTCTTGTGAACATGGCAAGAAGTCGTTGCTTGTGGAAAGTTGG
>CAIMMA010000387.1 GCA_903842475.1 uncultured bacterium | reverse complement strand
CTTCGGCGTTCTTCTGGAACTGATCGCTTAGCTCGACGAGATGGGAAGCGGCATAGCTTTTCAGTGTGGCGATCGTGGACCGCAGCTCTTCGAAATCGATTCCCTCGTAGGCCTTGGCGCGATTGACCTTGTAGGCCTCGGAAAACTTGCCCAACGCCCCGGTAAGGTTGGCGTTGTGCAGGGCCTTGTCAATGGATTGCTTGAATTCCTGCTGCATCAGTTAGTCCCTCCCAGTTGATCGACAAAAACGATGACGAGCCGCTCCGGCCCATGAACGCCGATGGTCAGCACCCGTTCAATGTCGGCGGTCCGGCTCGGGCCGGTGATCATGGCAAGGTAGCCGGCATTGTCCGGCCGAGCCTCGCCCAGCCAGGCGGGCATGTCGGGCCGCAAGCCCGAAGTCGCAATCAAGGCGACGTGAATGGTCGGCAGAGTAGAGACCAGCCGCTTGTCAATGGCGGTGGCGTCCTGCACCAGGGTGCCGGTATCGGCCAAGGCCCAATCCATCTGGCTGATGCCGACCTTCGCTCCGGCCGCCCGGTCGCGGGTGACTTCAAACCACAAGCCAGCCACCTCTTCTAATTGCCGCCAATCGACGGCGCCCAAGAAAGGGCAGTCCGCAAAAACGCCATATTGGCCGGGCTGGTCAGCCACACCCTCGGCGCGTAATAATTCGACGAGAAAATCAAGCGCCTCCGCATTGGTTGCAAAACGATGCACCTCGGCGCTGACCCCTTCGGCTCTGGTTTTGAATTGTTCGAACATTGCCCCTCCCTTGTCGTCCGGCTTCTCAGCCGCACAAAGCTTGACCGGCCATTCTGTCGGCCTTTCCGGGGCCGCCCAACAGCACTGGTCAGTTTTTCTAAGTTGTAAAACCAAATTATGCATAACCATATTTCAAACTAACACCCTTTGTCAACATGCTTTTTCTGGTTCAAATAAAAATAATGTTGACAAGTTTTTCAAAATGAAATAACTGGTAATACCAATTAGAGAAAACCAGGGGGAGAGGCGCACTCTTCTTGGAAACCCTTCAACCGCCCCGGTTCTGGGGTTGTATGTTAACCATCCAACAGTAAGGAGTACCCATTATGCCCTGGATACAAAACTACACCCCCATAGGGGAAAGCCTCGGGATGTCGGCGCTCGTCGCCGCCGTACCTCTTGTCGTCATCTTCATCTGCCTCGCCGTGCTGAAGATGAAGGCCCACAAGGCAGCCATTCTGGCTGTCGCCTCCGCGATCGCGATCGCCGTTACTGTGTGGGGAATGCCCGCCAAGCTTGCCGGACTGGCCTTTGGCCAAGGTGCGGCCTTTGGCCTCTTTCCTGTCTTCTACATCGTTCTCACCACCCTCTTTCTCTACAACATCACCGTCAAAGGCGGCCAATTTGAAATTATTCGGGCCTCCCTGGCCGGTTTGACCGCTGACCGCCGCATCGAGGCCCTGCTGATCGCCTTCTGTTTCGGCGCCTTCATTGAAGGTGCGGCAGGATTCGGCACGCCCGTGGCCATCGCCGGCGCCACCCTGGTCGGCCTCGGTTTCCGGCCGCTCTATGCCGCCGGTGTCTGTCTGGTGGCTAACACCGCGCCGGTCGCCTTCGGCGCTATCGGTATTCCGATCGTCGCCCTGTCGGCGGTTATGGGCTATGACGATGTCGGCATGATGAAACTGTCGAAGATGGTCGGTCACCAGTTGCCTTTCATTTCGGTCATCATTCCTTTCTACGTCATCGTCATGATGACCGGGTTGAAAAAGGCCTGGGAAGTTCTGCCGGCGATCCTGGTCTGCGGCGTTACTTTTGCCTTGGCCCAGTGGTTGACCGCCAGTTATGTCGGCCCCTATCTGCCGGACATCACCGCCTCTCTGTCAGCCATGGCGGCTCTGGTCATCCTGCTGCGCTTCTGGCAGCCCAAGGAGAATTTTGTCTTTGACCACGAAAAAGCAGCCACCAAGGAAGAGCACAACTACACCGGCGGCCAGATT
>CAIMMA010000386.1 GCA_903842475.1 uncultured bacterium | reverse complement strand
TTGCCCCCGGGCGGCAGAGCGAGCTGTTGGTGTCGATGGCGCGCAGCAGTCGGTGGGCGGGATAGTCTTCCGGGTCGAGGAACCAGGTCTCGGCCATGGCCACGGCCGGGATTCCCAGTCGGCGGGCGGTCTGGCGCAGGCGGCTGGTGTGCTGATCGGGTCGGTCCATCAGGGCGGCGACGGTGTCGGCCCCGATCTCCCGGCCGTGGTGGAGGAGGCGCTCTTCCGGTGTGAGCAGAATCAGCCCCCCGTGGTGCGCGGTCAGGGCGGTTTCCAGGCAAAAGCCGGGGGTGCAGTGGCGGGCGGTGAGCAGGCGGCAGAGATTGCGGTAGCCGGTCCGATCCTTGACCAGGCAGAAGAGCCGCTGGCCCGCGTCGGTGTGCACCTCGGCGCCGATAATCGGCAGTAATCCCTCTTCGGCGCAGGCTGCCAGAAAGGGCCAGAGGCCGTAGAGGTTATTGCGGTCGGTGAGGGCCAGGCGGGTGTAACCCAGCAGCCGGGCCCGGCGGCAGAGGGCGCGGGGACTGCTTGTGGCCCGCATCAGCGAAAAATGGGAGTGACAGCCGAGGGCGAGCATGGCGGCTACTGCACGGCGGTTGCGGTCGGCTGTTGGCGGCCGCGGAAGATCCTGCCGCTGCCGCAGCGCTGGTGGATGGCGTCGAAGGCCTCGCTGAGCCGCTGGTTCTTCTGCTGGCGGGGATCGAGGGCCGCAAACAGCGACAGCTGCCGCACCGGATGCTGGAGCCGGGAATAGGCAAGGGCGATCTGCCGCAGGCGGACGCGCCGGTGCCAGCCGCGATAGAGAGCGGTGAGGGCCAGTTGCTCCAGGGCGGGGTCGTCGTTTACCGGCAGGTTGGCCACGGCTTGGCGGATCACCTCGACGCCGTCGGTGTAGCGCAGGGAGACGGCTACCCGCCGGCAGCCCAACTGCTGCTGCCGCAACCCGTAACCGGCCTGCTGGACCAGGGTGGTCAGGGCGGCGCGCACCAGGGCTTCCTGGTTGGTGTCCGGGGCAAAGGTATGGCGGAGGTGTATCCCCGTGCCTGGCGGGGTGCCGGGATGCACCGGGGTTGGGTCGACCCCCCGGAGGGCCTGATAGAGCAAGCGGGCCCGGTGGTCGCAGAGCACGCTGAGCTCCTGGACCGAGAGCGCGGCCGCCTGGTGGACCCGGCGGATATTGACCTGCTGCAGGCGGTGGAGGTCGACCAGCGCGATGCCGGGGAGCAGGGCCAGGGGCAGGGGGGCGAGGAAGGGGATTTCCTCGCCGCCGCCGACAATATACTCGCCGCAGGGTTTGACCAGTCGGCTCGCCACCTTGGCCACCAGCTTGTTGGGAGCCACCGACCAGATGGGATCAAGGCCGAGGTCGCGGCGCAGGGTGTTGCGCAGTCGCCAGCCGATGTCCGGCGGCGGTCCGAACAATCGATGGGTGCCGGTGACGTCGAGGTAGAGGTGGCCGTTGCCGCTGGAACGCTCGACCAAGGGGGTGTAGTGCAGGGCGTGCTCCACACAGCGGCCCAGGGCCTTGCCATACTGTTCCGGCCGGGGCGGCAGGACGAGCGCGCTCCGGCAGCGGTGGCGGGCCATGCTGAGCTGCATCCCCTTGCGCACCCCCTCACCGTAGGCCTCGTCGCTCATGTCGTAGACCACGGCGCGGGCCGAGGGCTCGGCAATGATCAGGGGTTTGCAGCGGAGGCCGGGGTCGAGCAGCCGCTCCACGGCCACGCTGAAATCGGCGATGTTGAGATGAATGATGGTGCGTTCCATGCCCCCACTCTAGCTAAATGTACAGTAAATGTAAAGTTAAACTGTACATTGAGGGCGGGGACGGTGGCGGCGGCCATCGGGTTCAGCGCAGCAGGTCGTCCATGGTTCGGGCGTTGCGCACCGCTTGACCGGCCACATGGTTGTTGAAGAGAATCACCCCCCGCCCGCAAAGGGCGCGCATCGAAGGAATCCGCTCCCGGCTCCATTGCTCCAGTTCGGCGGTGGTATAGTCGTAATCGAACTGCTGCTGTTTGCTGCCGGAGCGCCAGCCCGCCTGATTGCGGCCGTGCAGGCGGAGATAGAAGAGCGCGGGGTTGGTGACGATGGCAAGCGGCGGGAACAGGTCGGGCAAGGCAGGGGTGTCGACGCTGACCAGGGTGATGCCCCGCTGTTCCAGTCCGGCAAAGACGCTGTCCCGGCACCAGGAGCGGTGGCGGAATTCGACCGCCAGCGGCAGGGGCTGGAGGGCATCAAAGAGTTGGGCCAGATAGGTGCGGTTTTCCGGGGTGCGCCGGAACGAAGGCGGCAGCTGCACCAGCACGGCCAGCAACCGGCCGCTGGCCGCCAACGGCTGGATGCCTTGCCGGTACTGGCGGGCCTGCTCCCTCCAGGAGTCGGTGATTTCGTGGGTCATGGTGCGGGTGAGTTTGGCGCAGAACAGCAGGTCAAAGCCGCTGGTTATCAGCATCCGTTCCATGGTCTCCGCCCGGATCATCTGGTACCAGGTGTAGTTGAGTTCCACCACCGGGAACAACCGGCTGTAGAGGGCGAGCATGGCAGCCGGCCGGGTGCCCGCCGGATAGATGCCGGCCTCGACCCATTCGGGATAGGAAAATCCGCAGGTGCCGATATACAAGGGAGCTGTTGCCACCCGGACCCTGGCTCAGAGGGCAGCCATCTGTTCGGGGCCGCGCTGGATGCCGATCACTTTGCCCTGGATCAGGACCTCGCCCAAACCATAGGTCATCACCGGGTAGCGGTCGTTTTCAGGTTTGAGTTCGATGTGATCGCCTCGGTAAAAAAAACGTTTGACCGTGGCCTCCTCGCTGTTGATCAGGGCCACCACGATCTCGCCGTTGGCCGCAAACTGGCGGGGTTCGCAGAGGGCCAGGTCGCCATCCAGGATGCCGACGTCTCGCATGGAGTCGCCCTGGACCCGGAGGGCGAAGAGCTGCTCGCCCCGGTAGACGGCGGGATCGACCAGCACGGTCCCGGCCCACTCCTGTTGGGCATAGAGCGGCAAACCGGCCGCGACCCGGCCGATGATCGGTACGGTGCGGCCGTTGGCGGCGGCGATTTCCGGGGCTGCGGCGTTCAGCAGGGCAAGGGTGCGGCTGTAGCGCCCCTCGCGCCGGATCCAGCCTTTTTTCTCCAGCGATTGCAGCAGGCTGGCCACCGCGGTATGGCTGATGCCGAGCTCTCCCGCAGCCGTGCGCAGGCTGGGCGCGCCCCGGCCGTGGCTGAGGCGCTGCTGGAGATACTCGAAAAATTCCCGTTGCCGGGGGGTGAGGTTGCGTTGGGATGGGGGCATGGCGGCACCTGGTTGCTTAACATTTCCGGTGAAAGTAATAGTACATAGCGGGAAATGTCAAGGGGAAAGTTTTGCGGCCGGGACCGCGACCTTTACCCCGCCTTCGGCTGGGCCAGGTAGGGGGCGAAACGATCCGCCAGTTTTCGATACAGCGCGAGGCGGAAGTCCAACGCGATGTGCAGCAGGTCGTCCATGGTGGTCCAGCGCCAGGCCCGGAATTCGCCGCCGGTGAGCGCATCGATGGCCCCGTCCGGACCGCTGAACCGGAACAAATACCAGTACTGCACCTGGCCGCGCCCGGTTTTTTCGGTGCGCATCCGCACCGGGAGCTCATAGACCAGCGGTTCCGGGTAGGTATCCAGCAGTGCTAAATCCGCAGCCGAAATTCCGGTCTCCTCGCTCACCTCCCGGAAAGCTGCCGGCAGCGGTTCCTCGGAGGCGTCCAGTCCGCCCTGGGGCAGCTGCCAGGCACCGGCCACATCGGCGCGTTCCAGGGTCAGAACCAGGCCGTGCTGATTGATGATAACCGCACCGGCACCGGCGCGAAAATACTGCTTGGGTCGGCTCATGATGCCCCCTCCTGTTCGGTCGACGGTGTTTGCTGATCCCTCATGCTCATGGTTTTCCTCTTGTGTCAGTGGGTGCGCAGATGGATGATCCGGTGCTCAGTCATGATCGATCGACAGCAGTTTGTCGGTGTCAAAACCCAGGGCCGCCGCCTTGGCGACCAGGGCCGCCCTGATGTCCTCCTGGAGGTGCGGCGTGCGGGCCAGGATCCAGAGATACGATCGGTCGGGACCGCAGACCAGCGCGTATTGATACTTCGCCTGGTCGAGTTCCATGACGATGTACGAACCATAAAAAGGCCCGAAAAAAGAAACCTTCAGGTACCCCTGGTCAGGCGCGCGCACAAAATAGGCCTTGCCTTCGGCTTCCTTCCAGGCCTTATCCTGGGCGGAATAGCCGCGATTGAGGATGCGCACGCCGCCATCGTCCCGCCGGCTGTAGGTGGCTGTCACCCGTGTCAGGCCGCGCTCAAAGGAATGATCCAGCCGGGCGATTTCGTACCAGGTGCCGAGATATTTTTCGACATCAAACGGCGTCACCGGTTCGATGTTTGCCGGTATGCCGGTACAACCGGTGAGCAGCAAGGCCAACAGCAGGAAAATTTTTTTCATGGATGTCTCGATGTAGTGGTTATCAGGGACCAAAAAGACCTGAGGAGCAATGGATCCAGGCGCGATCTAGCGCAACCGGGACAACGCTGCCCGCACCCACGCAAATCCGATTCGTTCCTGCTCCAGGCGCAGATGTTCAGCGAAGCGATGCTGTCGCAGGTCGTCGTACAGGGCACGTTCCGGCGGGGTTAATCGGAGCAGCTCCCGTTGTTCAGGCTGTGCTTCCCGGCCCCACTGCATGCGATGGGCCAGCAGGGTTTCCTGATCCATCAGCAGGGAAACCGCGTGCGGGAAGTGCACGCGCAGCTGGTCCAGGATGGCAAAACCGTGGGTATCGATGTCGCCCCAGTACTGGAGGGTGCAGCGGTGGAGCCAAGCCGCCTCGGCCAGCATGTCAAAACCGTATCCGCCACCGAAGATGACCATGCTTCCAGGGCTCGGCGGAAAGGCGAGAAAATTGATCTCGTTTTCGGTGATAAAGACCGTCTGCACCGGCGGATTCAGGCGGGTAAAGGTATCGCTGGTGACGGTGAAATCCTGGTCGGTGTCGGTCGCCAGCAGGGCCAGGCTGGGGTCCAGCAGACGAAAGCGGATGCGGGTGGGTTTGTCGCAAAATCCGTAGCGGCGACAAAATCCCGAAGCCCCGGTCGCCGCGCGCTCGATGGCATCCGGGGGCAGGGCCAGATCCAGCAACTCGGCCAGCACCGCCTTGTGGGCTTCAATGAATTTGCTATGCACTCCGGGGAGATCCACCTGGCGCAGATAGACCCCGGGCCGAGGATGGTGCTGGAGCCAGGCGACGACATCCAGCAGCGCTTGCCATGCTTCGGCTCGTGCCAGGGCCGAAAGCGGTCTTTTTTCGAGCCAGGACACCAGCGCGGGCTGCTGGGCCGTGGTCATCGCCACCAAGCGAGCAAACCGTTCGGCCTCCCGCCGGCGGCCGATCAAGGCCAGGGCCTCGTCCAGGGTGTCGATCCAGACCTCTGCCGGGATATCGTTTGGCCCGAGAATGCGGTGGTTGAAGCTGCGCCGGACCACCCGATACTGTCGGGCTCCCTGTTCGAGTTGAACGATCCAATGGCGGACTTCCTCGAAACGGTCCGATATTTCCCCTGAGTTCGGCCCTTTCAGGGGCAGACGTCGGGGAAAGGGTGGGGCGGCGCCGGCTAGGGAAGCGAGCAGCGTTCCGTTATCCCAAAGGCGCTGCACCTGGGCTCGCAGATCGGCGGGCGTGGTCCAGTTCATGCGCTTCGTTCCTCTTTTTCCTGGCGGTACTCCTCGATGGAAATTGTCCGCAGGGAGGAGGTCCGACCGTCTTCGCTATGAACAAATCCAACGGCGGCGACAAAGGGTTCGATGAT
>CAIMMA010000385.1 GCA_903842475.1 uncultured bacterium | reverse complement strand
TGGACGATGGTTTTGAACACATCCCGGAACGGTTTGGCGGCAATCGCCGGCAAACTGCGGCCGTCGGTGAGTTCGGCCAGGAACATGGGCAGGTGGCGGATGAATTTGCCGGTGGCAAAGGGCTTGCCGGCAATCGAGGCGGCCCGGAGCATCCCGTGGAACAACCGGCGATTATTGACCACGGCGTAGATCGATTTCTGCAGCAGCGGCACGCCCTGATCCTTGACCAGTCGTCGTCTGAGCTCCATGATCAGACCGGGGATGTCGATCTTGCCGGGACAGACGTCCTTGCAGGCCCCGAACTGGATGCACAACCCCTGGATATCCTCGGAGCTCTTCAGTTCATCGTACCAGGCGGTGAGGATGGTGCCGATGCCGCCGGTATAGACCTTGCCGAAGACATGGCCGCCGACCAGGCGGAAAATCGGGCAGACGTTAAGGCACGAAGCGCAGCGAATGCACTGCATCGCTTCCTTGAACATCGGGTCGGCCGCCATTTCGGTACGGCGGTTGTCCATGAGGATGATGTGCAGGTCTTTCATCGAGCCGTCGCTGTTGGGGGTCTGGCCGGTGATGATGCTGACGTAGCTGGTCAGCAGTTGGGCGGTGGCGCTCCTGGGCAAGGCCTTGAGGATCGGGGCGATGTCGGCGAATTTTTCCACCAGTTTTTCAATCCCCACCAGGGCGATGTGGATTTTCGGCAGGCTGGTGACCAGGCGGGCGTTGCCCTCGTTGGTAACCAGGACGATGGAACCGGTTTCGGCCACGGCCATGTTGCCACCGGAGATACCCATGTCCGCCTTGATAAACTTGGGTCGCAGTTCATTGCGCGCCACCTTGACCAGGCGAGGAATATCAGAGGTGAGGCGCTCGTTGATTTCCTTGGAAAACAGCTCGGACACCTCTTCTTTGGTCATGTGAATGGCAGGCATAACCATGTGCGAGGGCGTCTGACCAGCCAACTGGATGATCCACTCGCCGAGATCGGTCTCGTTGACCTCAATGCCGGCCTTTTCCAGGTAGGGATTGAGATGAATCTCCTCGGTAGCCATGGACTTGGATTTGACGATCGACTTAACCCCGTTATCCTGGGCAACCTTGAGGATATACTCCCGCACCTTAACCGGATCGTTGGTGCGGAAGACCTTGGCCCCTTTGGCTTCGGCATTTTTCTGGAACTGGTCGGAAAGTTCGACCAAGTGGGAAGCGGCGTACGACTTCAGGGTGGCGATCCGGCCGCGCAGTTCCTCGAAATCGATCCCTTCGTAGGCCTTGGCCCGGTTGACCTTGTAGGCCTCGGAAAATTTACCCAGCGCCCCGGTGAGATTGGCATTGTGTAAGGCCTTGTCAATGGACTGCTTGAATTCTTGCTGCATCAGTGGGTACCTCCTAGCTCGTCGACAAAGATGATAATCAGCCGTTCCGGCCCGTGGACGCCTATGGTGAGCACCCGTTCGATATCAGCGGTCCGGCTCGGCCCGGTGATCAGGGAGAGATAGCCCGAATCTTGGGGCTGCACCTGGGTCAACCAGGTGGGCATGTCCGGGGTCAGGCCGGCGATGGGAACCAAGGCGATGTGGATAAACGGTAGGGTTGAGACCAGTCGTTTGTCGATGGCAGAGGCGTCTTGGGCCAGGGTGCCGGTGTCGGCTAAGGCCCAGTCCATCTGGCTAATGCCGACATGGGCCTCGGCGGCCTGTTCACGGCTCACTTGCAGGTGCAAGCCTTTGATATCCGCCAACTGCTCCCGGTCGATGCCGGCGAGGAAGGGGCAATCGGCCCAAACCGCCCGTCGGCCGGGCGCATCGGCCACGCCTTCGTCCCGGAGGAATCCGATGATGAAATCGAGCGTTGCCGCCTGCGTCGGGAAACGATGCACCTCGGCGCTGACGCCTTCGGCCCTGGTCTTGAATTGATCGTACATTATTCCTCCCTCCAATTTTTTAAAACCGATCTAAGACGTTACCGGTGGCCCCGGCGGTTACAAAACTGTGGTTGTGCAGAAAAAAGACAAGATGTATCTGGTAAAACCAATTTATAGCTCATAGTATTTCATCTTGTAACTACTTGTCAATAGGCTAATTTAAAATTAAAATAAAAAAATGTTGACAAGTATTTTGCAATTGTTTTAAGTGGTATTACCAATTGATAAAAAGATTGGATACCGAGCAGTTCTTCCTGGATGCCCGTAAGTCACACTGACCGTGTGTTGTTGTTCCATAATTCCATCAAGAGAGGAGTACAGTTATGCCCTGGATTCAAACTTACACCCCCGCGGCAGGAAGCCTGGGATGGTCGGCGCTCATTGCCGCCATTCCTCTGATCGTTATCTTTATCTGTCTGGCCGTCCTGAAAATGAAGGCCCACAAGGCGGCGCTGCTGGCGGTGGGTTCGGCGCTGGCCATTGCCGTTACCGTCTGGGGCATGCCCGCCAAGCTGGCGGGGCTCGCTTTCGGCCAAGGTGCGGCCTTCGGTCTGTTTCCGGTTTTCTACATCGTGCTCACCACCCTCTTTTTGTACAACATCACGGTTAAAGGCGGCCAATTCGAGATCATTCGGGCCTCGTTGGCCGGTCTCACGGCTGACCGGCGGATTCAGGCCCTGCTGATCGCCTTCTGTTTCGGCGCCTTCATCGAGGGCGCGGCCGGATTCGGTACCCCGGTAGCCATTGCCGGCGCCACCCTGGTCGGCCTCGGTTTTCGGCCGCTCTACGCCGCCGGTGTCTGCCTGGTTGCCAACACCGCTCCCGTGGCCTTCGGCGCCATCGGTATTCCGATCGTCGCCCTGTCGGCGGTTATGGGGTATGACGATGTCGGCATGATGAAACTCTCCAAAATGGTTGGTCACCAGCTGCCTTTCATTTCGGTCCTTATTCCTTTCTATGTCATTGTCATGATTTCCGGGTTGAAAAAGGCCTGGGAGGTTATGCCGGCGATCCTGGTCTGCGGCGTTACTTTTGCCGTGGCCCAGTGGTTGACCGCCAGTTATGTCGGCCCCTATCTGCCGGACATCACTGCCTCTCTGTCTGCCATGGCGGCTCTAGTCATCCTGCTGCGCTTCTGGCAGCCCAAGGAGAATTTTGTCTTTGACCACGAAAAAGCAGCCACCAAGGAAGAGCACAACTACACCGGCGGCCAGATTTTCCGCGCCTGGACTCCCTACCTGTTCCTCACCCTGATGGTGCTGCTCTGGGGCCTTCCCGTGATCAAAACCGCTCTCGACCAGAGCAAGGTGGTCATCCCCGTCACCGGGCTTGACAACATGATCGTTAAAAAGGTCTCCACCCCTGACGTCGGTCTGCAAAAGATTGCCGTGGTCAACACCGAGATCGACAAACTGACCGCCGCCCTGCCAAAAACCGACGAGAAACTGACCAAGGCTGTGACCCTGCTTGGCGAACTCAAAACCCTGGAAGGGGGCATGGCCGCTGTTGAACAACGGCTCGTCGGCAAAGGCGCCATCCTGCCGGAAGAGCGAGTTGCCGCCTTGGAACCGATCTTCAAGAAAGCGGACCAGTTGAAGAAGCTGAGCGAAGGCCTGGTCAAGGACAAGCTGGTGGAGAAAGACCAGTTCAAATCGCTGACCAAGGCCCTGGCCGATCAATTGCCTACCAAGATCGCCGCCAAGTACAATTTCAACTATCTGTCCGCCGCCGGTACCGCTATCCTGATCGCGGCCTTCCTCTCAGCCATGGTTTGTGGCGTCGGTTTTGGCGATGTCATGAAAATCGCCGGCAAAACCCTGTTTGACATGCGTTTTCCCGCCTTGACCGTTGCTTCGGTCCTCGGCTTGGCCTACGTAATGAACGCCTCGGGCATGACCAACTGCCTCGGCCTGGTCTTCACCAAGACCGGCCACTGGTTCCCGTTTATCGCTCCGATCCTCGGCTGGCTCGGCGTGTTCCTGACCGGCTCGGATACCTCCAGCAACGTCCTCTTCGGCGGCTTGCAGAAGGCTACCGCCGAGCAGCTTGGCATTAGCCCGATCCTGACCGGCGCCGCCAATACCAGCGGTGGTGTTATGGGTAAAATGATTTCGCCCCAATCCCTGGCTGTGGCCACCGCCGCCTGCGGCATGGTCGGCGAGGAAGGCACCCTGTTCCGCTTCACCCTGAAGCATTCGCTGTTCCTGACCTTCCTGGTCTGCGTCATGGTCTATCTGCAGGCCTATTACCTGCAGTGGATGATTCCGTAACCGTTACACCCGTCTCTTTTCTCACAGGGTCATCCGGGTTTTTCCCCTTCCCGGATGGCTCTTCCTTGAAAAAGACCAGTGTTGCCCCGGGGAGCCAGTTGTTTCGGCTGTCCGGGGCTTTTTATTGGTAAGGTGGGTGTCGCTTTTTTTGCTCCATACCCACCACGGTTTTTCGAGCCGTTTGGATTCGGAACGGCGGTTATTGCTTGGCCCTGTCCCTGCCTTGTGCCCGCTGGACTATCGGTTGCATTTCGATGGCCTATCGGGTAGAAAAAAGCGGCGTAATGTTGATAACTTCATCTTCTCCTGTGATTCTATGAAATTCCAACCGATCAAGCCCAAGAAGGTATCCAGCCAGATTGCCGACCAGATCCGCGAGTCGATCCTTGCCGGTGATTTTTCACCGGGAGACAAACTGCCGCCGGAACGCGAGCTGGCCGAGATGTTCGGCGTGTCGCGGCCCTCGGTGCGGGAAGCCCTCAATATTCTCAGTTCTTCGGGATTGGTGATGTCGTATCAGGGGGGCGGGACCGTGGTGCTTTCCCTGGTGGAAGCCGGGCTCGGCGGTTCGCTCAGCGAATTGATCCGCACCCAGCAGGAGCGTGCTTTGGAAGTGATTGAAGTGCGCAAATGCATGGAGTCCTGGACCGCCTATTTTGCGGCCCAACGGGCCCTGCCCGACGATATGCGCCGGATGGAAGAAATTCTGGTCGGCATGGAGCGCAATCTGGAGGGCCAGCTCCCCTCCGAGGACCTGGATGCCAACCTCCATATCGTGATCGCCCGCGCCACCCATAACATCGTCTGGCTGCATCTGATGCAGTCTATTTTTGACGCCATGAAGGAATTTCAGCGCGGTGTCTGGCGGGCGGTTTATTTGACCGGCGAGGATCATCAACTGCTTTACAAACATCATGCCGCCATCGTCACTGCCATTCGGACCAGGGATGCCGACGGCGCCCGCAAGGCAATGATGCTGCACCTCGACTTCGCCGAAAAACGCAGTATTGCCTATGTAGTGGGCCAGACCTCCTGATCGCTGCTCGCCACCGCCTTTTTTCCTCAACACCGGTGACCCGTTCGCCACGCTGCCTGCCTGCCTCCCAGGCTTGGCGGGGTGGTGCCCCGTCCTGTTGTTTCCTTTGCCGGACCATTTCTGGAATTTTTTTCCCGGCTGCCTTTTCCTAAGATACTGTTGCGTGGTGTTATCCGTAAAATTTTATTTGACAGATAACTTTCCAAATGATAATTGGTAAGACAACAATAC
>CAIMMA010000384.1 GCA_903842475.1 uncultured bacterium | reverse complement strand
TGTGGACAAGGTCCTCCAGGCCACCGACATCGCCAAACAGCTGATGCGGGAACGCGGCCTCGACTTTCCCCTCGACGGTCCCCTCCAGTACGACGCTCCCTTTGACCCCGAGGTGGCGGCCTTCAAGTCGCCGGATTCCTCCGTTGCCGGCCACGCCACCGTGTTCATCTTCCCGGATCTCAACACCGGCAACAACACCTACAAGGCGGTGCAGCGGGCTGCCCACGCCGTGGCCATGGGTCCGGTCCTCCAGGGGTTGAACAAACCGGTCAATGACCTTTCCCGCGGCTGCACCGTCCATGATATCGTCGACACCGTGGCCCTGACCGCTATCCAGGCCCAGGTGGCTAAAAAGAAACTGGCTTCGCGCTGAAAGCCGCAGTGGAGAAACAATGAAATTTCTGGTGATTAATTCAGGAAGTTCCTCGATCAAGTATCAGGTGATCGAGATGACGACGGAGTCGGTGCTCGCCACCGGGCTGGTGGAGCGCATCGGCGAGGCGGTGGGCCGATTGAAAAACACCTTCTTTCCGGGGACCGACCGGGAACGGGAATCGGTACTCGAACAGGCGATTCCGGATCATGACCACGGCATGCGCCTGGTCATCGCCCTGCTCACCGACCGGGACCAGGGCATTATCGGCGATACTTCCGAGATTACCGCCATCGGCCACCGGGTGGTGCACGGCGGCGAGGATTTTCGCGAATCCGCCCGGATCACCCCGGCGATCCTGGAGGCGATCAAACGCAATATCCCCCTGGCGCCGCTCCACAACCCCGCCAACCTCGACGGCATTCGGGTGGCCATGGAGATCTTCCCCACCGTGCCGCAGGTGGCGGTGTTCGACACCGCCTTCCACCAGACCATGCCGCCCCATGCCTTCATGTACGCCTTGCCCTATCGCCTCTACGAAGAAGATCGGGTGCGGCGGTACGGTTTCCACGGGACCTCGCACCGTTTTGTGGCCGGTGAATGCGCCCGCTTGCTGGGCAAGCCGCTGGCCGAGTGCAACCTGATCACCGTCCATCTCGGCAACGGCTGCTCCATGACCGCCATCGCCGACGGGATCAGCGTCGACACCTCGCTTGGTCTGACGCCGCTGGAAGGGCTGGTGATGGGGACGCGCTCCGGCGACATCGACCCGGCCCTGCATCTTTTCTTGAAACAAAACAAAGGCATGGATTTAGAATCCATCGACGCGCTGCTCAATAAGGAATCGGGGCTCAAGGGGCTCTGCGGCCTCAACGACATGCGCGATATCCACCAGGCGGTGGCCGCGGGCGATAAACGCGCGGCCCTGGCTCTGGACGTGCAGACCTACCGCAACCGCAAGTACCTGGGCGCCTACATGGCGGTGCTCGGCCGGGTGGACGCCATCGTCTTCACCGCCGGTATCGGCGAAAATGACGCCATTGTCCGGGCGGAATCCCTCAAAGGGCTGGAGGCCTTCGGCGTCCGGCTCGATCCGGAGAAAAACAGCCAGCGCGCCAAAGCGGCCCGCTGCATCAGCAGTCCCGACAGCACGGTGCAGATCTTTGTGATCCCCACCAATGAGGAGCTGGCGATTGCCAGGGAGGCAGCGAACGTGGTCAAGGGATGAACCGAAGGATAACCAGCAAAAACGCTCAATAAATCCGGCGGCTGTGCCCAACGACAAGGCGATTTCAAGGAGACTTGATATCGCCTTTTTTGAGAGGATCGACGCGCTTCCTGTTATCCCGCTGCGTTGGCGCCAGGAATAATATAGAGGAGAACGGCAAAATAATGCAGGGTACTGCCCGCCAGCACGAACACGTGCCAGATGGCGTGGTTGTAGGGCAGCCGATTCCAGAGATAAAAAGTTATCCCGCTGGTATAGGCCAGCCCCCCGGCAAGCAGCAGCCAGAGGCCGCCGGTGCCGACATTGTGCAGCATGGGCTTGACCGCAGCCACCACGGCCCAACCCATGATCACATAAAGCCAGAGCATACCGGCGCGAAATCTTCGCAACCGGGTGGTTTCGATCAAAATCCCCAACACCGCCAATCCCCAGATCACCCCAAACAAGGTCCAGCCCCAGGGGCCGCGCAGGCTGACCAAAGTAATCGGCGTATAGGTGCCGGCGATAAGCACGAGGATAGCGGAGTGGTCAAGTATCCGCAAAATCGGTTTAACCTCCGGATGCTGGACGGCGTGGTAGAGGGTTGAGGCCAGATAGAGCAGGATGAGCGCACCCCCGAAAATTGAGCAACTGACGATATGCCAGACGTTCCCGTACAACGCGGCAAAGACGACCAGCACGACTAGCCCGCCAATAGCCAAGAGCACGCCGATGCCGTGGGTGATGCTGTTGGCGATTTCTTCGCCCTTGCTGTATCGGTGAGGCATATTTTTCGAGGGCATGGGGAATAACC
>CAIMMA010000383.1 GCA_903842475.1 uncultured bacterium | reverse complement strand
GTGAGTTTGCTCTCTGCGGGGTTATGTATTCTAACGATATACCAGTGATAAATGAGAGATCAGAACGAAATCGACAATCTGGAACTGAACGAACCGCATCAGCATGCCTTGATGCTTACCAGTCATGATGATAACCTTCCTGCGTTAAGCAACCCCGCCCTCCATCGTTATCTCCAAGAAATCAGCCAATACGAGTTGTTGAGTCGTGAAGAGACCGAGGAATTGGCAGTGCGCTTTCAGGAAACCGGTGACCCCGATGCCGCGTATCGGCTCGTTTCCGCAAATCTCCGCCTGGTGGTTAAGGTGGCCATGGATTTCCAGAAATACTGGATGCAGAATTTCATGGATCTGATTCAGGAAGGCAACGTCGGCTTGGTTCAGGCGACCAAAAAGTTTGATCCGTACCGAGGCGTCAAGTTTTCCTATTATGCCGCCTACTGGATTCGCGCTTATATTCTTAAATTTATTATGGATAACTGGCGCTTGGTTAAAATAGGCACCACCCAGGCACAGCGAAAGCTATTTTTCAGCCTGAATAAGGAAAAAAAACTGCTCGAATCACAGGGTTTTAAACCCGAAGTAAAACTGCTGGCGGAACGCTTAAACGTCAAGGAAAGCGAAGTAATCGAAATGGGGCAGCGCATGGACAATTGGGATGTCTCCCTTGAAGCCCCGGTGCGCAGCGATTCGGAAGACGAGCAAAAGAATTTTCTCCCCCATGACGGTCCTGGAATTGAAGAGATGGTGGCCAGTCAGGAAATGCGGGAACGGTTGGCATTGATTCTTGCAGATCTCAGTGATCGACTCAACGCCAAAGAACAGGTCATTCTCAGTACCCGTCTGCTCAGCGATGAGCCCAAAACCCTTCAGACCATAGCCGACGAGTTTAACATTTCCCGGGAGAGGGTTCGGCAGATAGAAGCTAATTTGTTGAAAAAATTAAGAAAACAGCTTGAAAAAGAAATGCCTGATATCCAGGATTTTCTCAACGGTGACGGAGTGATCCTCGCCGCTGGACCGACCGATCAGACCTCCTGAACACCTCGTTCTTTTCAATATTATCACCTACACATCCGCATTAACTATAAACCAATGAATGTACCCCTGCTTGATTTAAAACCGCAATTAGCCCGTTTACGGCCACAGATTCTGGAGGCCGTTACCAGGGTCATCGATTCGACCGGCTATATTTTGGGCCGTGAAGTGACCGCGTTTGAAGAAAAAATAGCGAACTACTGCGGCACAGCCTATGGCGTCGGCGTATCCAGCGGCACCGATGCGCTTCTGGCCGCTTTGATGTCCCTGGATATTGGCCCCGGTGATCTGGTGTTGACCACACCTTATACCTTTTTTGCTACCATGGGGACTGTGCTTCGGACCGGGGCGCTACCGGTTTTCGTCGACGTAGAGGCCGACAGTCTCAATATTGATCCTCAAGCCATCGCCGAAGCCCTGGAGGCAGACAGGAAAACCGGAAGTCGGATCAAAGCCATCATCCCGGTACATCTCTATGGGCAATGTGCGGATATGCAGCGCATCATGGCGCTTTCTCAGGAATACGGTGTTCCGGTTATCGAGGATGCCGCCCAGGCGATCGGCGCAGAATTTCCCTTTGAACAAGAGGGCCGTATCGTCTGGAAACGGGCGGGGAGCATGGGGCTTTGCGGCTGTTTTTCTTTTTTCCCCAGTAAAAATCTTGGTGGTATCGGCGATGGCGGCATGATATCCACCTCGGATCATGGTTTTACCGAAATACTCAAGTCAAACCGTAACCATGGGGCAGAGCCCAAGTATTACCATTCACGGGTGGGTGGTAATTTTCGTCTCGACCCTATCCAGGCGGCTGTGCTTGCCATCAAACTCGATTATCTCGAAGCGTGGCATGCTGCTCGGCGACAAAATGCAGCGCATTATCGTCAGCTTTTCCTCGACGCGGGGTTGATTGACGCACCCGTAATCCTGCCAAGGGCAATGTATGCGGAAGTTGAAGGGGCTGAGGGGCATAATCACCACATCTATAATCAATTTGTTATTCTTGTGCCCCAACGAGACGAATTGCGCCAATTTCTTCAGTCGCAGTCCGTCGGTTGTGAAATTTATTATCCGTTATGCCTGCATCAGCAGGAATGTTTACAATCTGAAACCTATCGCCGCCAATCATTCCCGGTTTCGCAAAATGCGGCTGCCACTTCGCTGGCTTTGCCAATTTACCCCGAATTGAGCCATGAGCAGCTTGCTCATGTGGTGGCCATGATACAGCGTTTTTATCAAAGAACCTGATAGTGTTGTGGCGTTGCGCCAGCCCGATAGGAGGCAGCGTTTGCATCATTGGCTGGTTAGTTTCCCCAAAGTGAACGGTAGATGCTAACAAGCATAAGCTGACCCTGAAACACCCCGTGGCTCAAGGAGCTACTTTTTTGTAAGATTGGATTAATACTTTCTGGAACACGAGAAGCGTCGAGTTGTTAGGCTCAACGCTTTTTCTTATCCCCACATTACTGAGTAATTGTATTAGGAGGAGTGAACATGGTCGTACGTATCCCGATGTCCTTGACGGGAAATCGGCAGCTTCGCACCGAGTTGGAACGACTTGAGCGAGGAGAACGGCATGAAATTGTTAAAGCCATTGAGGTGGCTCGGGCACATGGCGATCTCAGCGAAAACGCCGAGTATCATGCCGCCAAAGAACGGCAGAGTCTGGTTGAAGGAAGAATCTTGGAATTGAAAGATAAACTCGGCCGCGCTGAAATTATTGACTGCTCGAAAGTCACCATTGAAAAAGCGGTTTTCGGTACGGTCGTAACCCTCATGGACCTGACAACCGAAACTGAGGTAACCTATCAGTTGTTGGGCCCTGAAGAAGCCGATGTAAAGCGGGGTTCGATTTCAGTCCTTTCCCCGTTAGGGAGAGCCTTGCTCGGCAAAGAGGTCGGAGACGAAGTGGTCACCAAGACACCTGGTGGCCTGCGGGAATTTGAAGTGATTCTGATTTCGGCTTCCACTATTCAGTGAGCGTTACCTTCGTAGGCACATATTTCGGGTAAAAAAGGCAGAGGATGTTTGGCGGTGGACATCAAACGATGTCCAGGAGGGAAACGGGAGTTCGAGGTCAGCGGAACAAGTAACTCAGGGGGCGGGGGTAAGTAATCCGGTCTGAAAGATAATGGTAACCTGATGGCTCACCTCTTCGACTGTGGCTGGACAATCGTTGTCCAGATGCCATATCCTTGAAACATCATCGAGCGAACCGAAAAGAATTTGTTTGGCAATTTCAGGCTTGATATCCTTACGAAAAATCCCTTCCTGCTGGCCCTGTTTGATGATTGCGGCAATGATGTCGAGATATTCGCTGAATTTATTTTTTCGATATTCACGAATGAGTTTACTGGTTTGGCGCAACTCAATATGGATAACCTCGGCGAGGTATTTATTCTTCTTCATCTCCTCCAGGTGATTATTGATAAAGATCTCCAGCCGTTTTTTGGGGTTGGTTTCTTTTTCCAATAAAACGGTAACCTGATCAATCAGTTTACCGATCTCTTGTTCGAAAACGGATAGAAGTATATCGAATTTATTATTGAAATAAAGGTAGATAGTGCCATCTGCCACCTTTGCCTCTTTGGCGATGTCAGAAATCCGGGCATTAAAGAAGCCTTTTTTAGCAAAGACTTTCGTGGCAGCACGTATTATTTTACGATGCTTATCTGGAGATTTCATTTAGTATGATTAAACAGGCAGTTGCTGTGGAAAATGAATGAGTCCTCATTCCAAACATTAACAGGTTGTCCGGCGGGGTGTCAAGAAAAATGCCGGAAGTAGTCAGAAGAATAACGTTTTCTTGATGTTAAAAATAACAGGGTTATTATTTTATAGACGAGATCAGTTAAGATTTATTAGAGAGTATGCAACTCATAGTCACTTGCGTATTTAATCTTAAAATTAGAGGGAGCAGCAATGAAAATCCTGGTGATAGGCGGGGGCGGTCGCGAGCATGCACTTGTTTGGAAACTTAAACAATCCGACAAAGTCGACTCGATATTCTGTGCACCGGGCAATGCCGGTATTCAGCAGCTTGCGACTTGTATCTCTTTGGCCGTCAACGATATTTCCGGATTATTGGACTTTGCACTGAACGAAAAGATCGACCTGACCATCGTCGGACCGGAAGAACCGTTGACCATAGGGATAGTTGATGCCTTTCAGTCTAAAGGTCTGCGTATTTTCGGGCCTGACAGCAAAGGTGCATACTCGAAGGCAGCAAGGTTTTCACAAAAGATTTTTTAAAAAAACACCAGATCCCCAGCGCCCAGTACGGAACCTTTAAAAAAAGGGGGGAAGCGAAAAAATTTGTCAGAACCATTGGTGTTCCATGTGTAATCAAGGCTGATGGTCTGGCAGCCGGCAAAGGCGTTATCATTGTGCAGACCATTGCCGAAGCCGAACAGGCGATCGATCTCATCATGAAAGACAAGGCTTTTGGCGTTGCCGGCAACAAGGTGGTGATTGAAGAATTTCTCACCGGAGAAGAGGCCTCGTTTATAGCCTTCACCGACGGGATAACCGTGCTGCCTTTGCCGTCCTCCCAGGATCACAAAGCGATCTTTGATGGTGATAAAGGTCCTAATACCGGTGGTATGGGGGCCTATTCGCCAGCCCCGGTAATGACCGACGCCCTGACCCAACGGGTAATGGACGAGGTCATGCTGCCAACCATCCGAGGCATGGCCGCTGAAGGACGTCCGTATAAAGGTATGCTGTATGCGGGCCTGATGATTGATAATAATCGGATCAATGTGCTTGAATTCAACTGCCGGTTCGGTGACCCGGAATGCCAGCCTTTGTTGATGAGGCTGGAAAGCGATCTGATCGATATCCTTAACGGATGCATCGACGGAACGCTTGACCAGGTGCATCTGGCCGTCGATTCCCGCCCCACGGTGTGCGTGGTTATGGTCTCGGAAGGGTATCCCGGCAATTACGAGACTGGCAAAGCCATTACAGGACTTCAGGAAGCCGCCAAGATAGAAGGCGTTGAAGTTTTTCATTCCGGAACAACCGCCAAAGGCCGTCAGGTCGTCTCCAACGGTGGCCGAGTTCTGGGCGTGACTGCAATAGGCAAAAACATCAAGGAAGCTATTGAGCGAGCCTATTTAGCGGTAGACAAGATTTCCTGGCCGGGTTGTTATTACCGGCGAGATATTGGCCACAAGGCCTTGGCGCGCCTCAAGGCCTTGCCTGATCCCTTGGTTGGCATTGTCATGGGCAGCGATTCCGATCTGCCGGTAATGCGGGTTGCCGCCGATTTTCTGGCCGCTGTCGGTATCGGTTACGAGTTGACTATTTCTTCGGCCCATCGCACCCCGGAACAAGCCACCGCCTATGCAAGGACAGCTCGAGATCGGGGGCTTAAGATTATTATTGCCGGTGCGGGGATGGCTGCTCATTTGGCCGGAGTTTTGGCCGCCCACACCACCCTGCCCGTCATCGGGGTGCCCCTGGACGCCTCCTCGCTCAATGGGCTGGATGCTCTCCTGTCCACGGTGCAGATGCCGCCGGGCATTCCTGTTGCCACCATGGGAATCGGCAAGTCCGGAGCTAAAAACGCCGCAGTCCTTGCGGTTCGCATTCTTGCCATCAGCAATCCAGCTCTGCAAGAGAAACTCGAACTCCATGCCCGTGAGATGGCTGAACAGGTCGCTGCCAAAAATGCTGCTTTGGTAAGGTGAACACTCCCTTGATCGTCACCGAGGAAACCCTCCGTCACGCTGCCGGGATTTTGCGTTCCGGCGGCGTGGTCGCTTTTCCTACGGAAACCTACTACGGATTGGCATCGGACCCCTTGCAGCCACAGGCTCTCGAACGATTGTTTTTTATTAAGCGCAGGCCCAAGCAAATGCCGATTCTGGCTCTGGTCGCAGGAATAAGTCAGCTCAATCTGCTGGCCAATGAAGTGCCGGCAGTGTATTATCGCTTGATCGATACGTTCTGGCCCGGGCCTTTGACGCTTATTTTTCCCGCCTTGCCAACCCTGCCGCCGCAGTTAACAGGATACACCGGCACCATAGGGCTTCGCCGATCTTCACACCCGGTAGCGAATCGTTTGATCGATGTCTTTGGTGCCCCGATCACCGCTACTAGTGCCAATATATCTGGCGGATCACCGGCAGTTACCGCTGCTGAAGTTTCCCAAATATTTGGCAGCCAGGTTGACTTGATTCTCGATGGTGGCAGGACTCCAGGAGGAAAAGGTTCAACGCTCGTTGGTATTTTGGGTACATCCCTGCACTGTCTTCGGGAAGGCGTCATCCCCTTTGTTTCCGTGCAAACTTGTGCTACGACTGATCTGAACAATGAATAACTAAAATACCGGAGGCCTACATGGTAGATTTGCGTTGGAACAAAGCATTTGCGTTGGAGCAGACGGATGGTGATGAAGAATTGCTGGAGGAATTGCTCGTCTTGTTCAAGGATTCCGCAGCGTCCGACGTTGAGCAACTGCAACAGGCCGTGGCAACCAATAACCCCGCGGGCGTCGTAAGGGCGGCGCATAGTCTCAAAGGAGCTTCAGCCAGCCTAGGGATAGAGGGGATTCGTCAACTGGCCATGACCATGGAGTCCGATGCCCGCAATAACTCAGTCACGGTCGCCAGGGATAATCTGGTCGCTTTATACGAACTTCTCGGCCAACTCAGCAGTCTTCAGTAACAGGGAAGGGCGGGTTTGTTTCCAAGGCGCAAGACCCGCCCCATGCTGTAGTACTTGCTGTAGCTACAGTCTTACGGTAACCAGCCCTGGATACCGCGCCGTCGTCGAACTCCCGGACCTCTTTGATTTAGGCTTGGAGACCAGCTCTTTCCCCCAGCGGTCAGCGAAATTAGTCCAATCTGCGCTCATCCTTCATCGGTAGACCTGAAGGCGTTTTTTGCCTGAACGCCTTTATCGGGGGAGGGAAGGAGCCTCATGCAACCGGTTCGTTCCGTTCAGGGGCGACCTGTGTCAAGCGCCCGAACAGCCGAGACAAATCGTCCAACCAGGCGGCCACGTCATCATTGATGAAGCGTTCGGCACACCGCCATTGCCAGTTATTATCGGTGGTGCCCGGCCTATTCATACGGCAGTCGTTCCCAAAGCCAAGTATGTCCTGCATGGGTAGGATCGCCAAATTTGCATTGGAAGAAAGGGCAAGATAGATAAGGTCTTGATGGAAGGAGCCGGCATGATCATCCTGTCGATTGGCAAATCGCTTAGCCTGACGTTTGCTGGCCGGATCGACCTCCGGGCTGAGATACCAACCAACTGCGGTGTCGTTGTCGTGGGTGCCGGTGTAGACGACACTGTTTTTTTCCGTATTATATGGCAGGTAGGAATTTTCGACGGTTCCGTCGAAAGCAAAAAGCAAAATTATCATGCCAGGGTAGCCCAATATACGGCGCAGCGCTTCGACTTCGGGAGTGATATGGCCAAGATCTTCGGCAATGATGCTCATGCCGTTGAGTCGTCTGTTCATTTCCTGGAAAAATAAATATCCCGGACCCTTTTGCCACTGCCCGTTCACCGCAGTTTCTTCTTCTGCGGGAACAGCCCAGTAGGATTCAAAGCCACGAAAATGGTCGATTCGCAGGGTGTCGACTAAGGTGAAGTTGAGCCGCAGTCGATGTTCCCACCAGGCCCAGAGCTGGTCTTTCACTTTAAGATTGTCCGTGCTCCACCGGTAAAGTGGATTTCCCCATCGCTGACCGTTGGCGCTGAAATAATCAGGGGGCACCCCGGCCACATAGGAAAGCTCGCAACGTTTAGGGTCCAGTTGAAAAATCGGTTGATTTGCCCAGACATCGACGCTGTCCAGGGCAACATAAATGGGCAGGTCGCCAATAAGTTTGATTCCTGAACTGTTGGCATAGGTTCGAAATTGTTGCCACTGAGTGAAAAAAAGATACTGTTCGAAGATGTAATAATCGATCTGGTTGCTTAATTCCGAAGTAGCCAGTTGCAAGGCTTTTGCATGCCGTTGCCGCAATGGTATGGGCCACTGATACCATGGTTGGTCGGAATACCTTTCTTTGAGCGCTAGAAAGAGTCCGTAGTCGATAACCCAAGGTTGTGCACTGACGAACTCCTGCAGGATGTCTTTTTCCGAAGCGGTGCGCTGAAACCGTTTCCAAGCCAACGCGAGGATAGCTTTTTTATAAGCTGCCACCTTTTGATACTCAACGCGGTATTCTGAGAAGGGAGGGGGCGTGAGGTCCTCTCCGGACAACAGGTTTTGCTCGACCAGCAAGTCGAGACTGATCAATAAAGGGGAGCCGGCAAAGGCGGAAAAGCTCATGTATGGAGAGTCGCCAAATATTCGACTGGTGGGGCCAAGGGGGAGGATTTGCCAACAGCGTTGTCCGCTTTTCTTTAAAAAATCAATGAAATGTCTGGCTGGTTTGCCGATGTCGCCAATCCCGGAAACTCCAGGCAGCGAGAAGACCGGGAGCAAGATTCCGCTTGACCTTTGCTGGAGAATGTTTACCGATGTACCATTGTCCATATTTGAATCCTCCTGAGGTGCCATGATCTAACCCACTTATATTTTGTAT
>CAIMMA010000382.1 GCA_903842475.1 uncultured bacterium | reverse complement strand
GTGATCTCCTCCACCGATTTGAGCGCGTTTTCCTTGACTGCCCGGATGATCTCCAGATCGGTCACCCCGAAGCACTCGCAGATCACTTCGCCCTGGGCCATGGGCAGGATGGCGCCGGTGTAGTCGGCGATCGCCGCTTCCAGCGCCTCACGTCCCATCACCGAGCAGTGCATTTTTTCCTTGGGCAAGCCGCCCAAGGCCTTGGCGATGTCGTCGTTGGTCAGGCGCTTGGCGTCTTCGAGCTTCATGCCTTTGAGCATCTCGGTGAGCATGGAGGACGAGGCAATGGCCGATGCGCAGCCAAAGGTCTTGAATTTGGCATCGGTGATGATCTTGTTTTCGTCGACCCTGATCGTTAAACGCAGGGCGTCGCCGCAGGCGATGGAGCCGACGTTGCCGACGCCGTCGGCGTTTTCGATCTCGCCGACATTCTTCGGATTAATGAAATGTTCCTGTACGGTATCGGTATATTCCCACATGATCCATTCTCTGTGCTGAAGGTTTGCAATATTCGGGGCCGGACGCCTGCGATACAACGGCAGATGACCGGATGCAAGTGTCCGGAGTATGAATTTCTACATTATGGCAGGAGTCCTATTTCGGCAAGCATCGATTTCGCACTTTTTACCAGCAGCGAGGTTTCTTCGCTGGTTCTGGCCTCCACATAAAAACGAACTTTGGGTTCCGTGCCGGAAGGGCGGATCATGATCCAGGAACCATCATCCAGGATCATTTTCCGTCCGTCGATGTCGATGACCGCGGTGATGGTTTTACGCTTGTTCCCAACCGTCACCTGGCACCCGACCGCGAATTTGTTGAGCTGATCCAGGGTCTCCAGTAGGGTTGTTCCTTGCTGGGAAACCGTTACGCCGTCACGGTCCGGGTAATAATGGCCGCATTGGGCTTCGATTTCGGCGAGGTAGTGGCCGAGCGGTTTATTGAGGGTCAGGACCATGTCGATGGCCAGAATCAGGCCGATAAAGGCGTCTTTTTCCGGGGTGTGGCCAATGATGGAGATGCCGTCGGATTCCTCGAAATAGACCAGGGCCTTGTTGATGACCGGCTTGAATTCTTTGAACCCCACCTTGGGCTCGAAAACTTCCTCATGGAGGAGGGTCGCCACGCCATTGGCGAAATTGCTCGAAGCCACCGTTTTAGCAACCATGCCCTGCTTGCCTTTGACTTCGTGGAGGAAGTGATACGCCATGGCCCCGAACTGGTTCATGGAGATTTCGATTTCGCCGTCGGTGAAGCGGATGCGGTCGCCGTCCGGATCGATGATCGCCCCGATTTTCAGAGGTTCGCTCCGGCTGGCCAGGGTGGTCATCACCGGCTGCATGTTGGCGGAAGACGGTTCCGGGGCGATGCCGCCAAAGGTCGGATCCTGGGCATTGCGCAATAAGATGAGTCGATCGCCGGGCGGATTGTTCAGCAGTCGGCCGAGATACTGGCGAGCGGCGCCGTGGACCGCATCCACGCACACCACCACCTCGTCGTTTGCCGCCAGATCGGTCAGCAGCCGGTCGTAATCGATGCCATGGAGCGGCTGGCCGTTGCGCACCAGCTGCTGCCAGCTGCTGAGGGCGTCTTCCTTGATGATCCCCGGCAGGGTTGCCAGCGGTTTTTGCAGATCCAGCCCCGACGGGATCAGGGGGATGGACTCCAGGCGGACATATTCCCCGGCCAGCCGGGTAATGGCATCGGTGAGGATCGGGGCGGCGGGGCCGCCATCGGCGGCATTGTACTTGAATCCCCCGTATTCCATGGGGTTGTGGCTCGGGGTCAGATTGATCGAAAAGGCGGCCCGGCGGATGAGCACCGAAGCGGACAGGGCTCCGGTGGTGGCTTCGCCGGCGTAATAGACCGTGACCCCGTTGGCTGCCAGGACATTGACCGCGGCCAGGGCCAGCAAGGGGCCGCCGAACCGGTTGTCGAATCCGACCACGCACCCGCGTTGCTGCATTTCGGCAAAGTCTGAAACCCCGAGGGCGGCGCGCAGTTCCAGGCTGCTTGCCGCTTCCCGGTAGAGGCCGAGGATGGCGGCGGTCACCGCGGCCACGGAGTGGACGAACAGGTCCTTGCCCAGCGTGCCCCGCCAGCCGGAGGTGCCGAAGGAAATGGTTTTCTCGGGTCGGCCGGTATTGGTCAGGATTTCATCCGCCACTCGTCGGTAGACACGGTCGATGCCGTCTTGCCACTGCTGGCGGGTCACCGCGTCGGCGGCTTGGCCGCGCTCCCGGACGAGCATCTTGATCGCATCGAAATAATTGCTTTTTTTGTGATTGTTTTCAACCGTGCAGCGGCTTATGGTCAGGTCGATATCTTTTTCGATGGTCATCTTCGCTCCGTATGGTTTCAAAGGGTCGGTCAACGCCTGAAAGTGAAAACATTACATCTGTATAGCCCGTTGCCGGCTAATTGGCAAGCGCCTCCCGGACTCGGGCGGTTGCCTCGCGCGACTTTGACGGAGACCCGCCAGACGTTTCGGTTGACCGGCTGGGATTTTTTCTTTAATATTATAGGATATTGATAAAAACAACAGTTGCTGAGCACAAATTGTTTGATGACCGGGTTGCAGCCCGACTAGCGGCTTCATTTCACATGGGAGTAACAGATGAACAACCAACACGAAAAAGCACTCATCCTCTGGTTTGATGACATTGGTATTGAAGATGTGCCCATGGTGGGGGGGAAGAATGCCTCCCTTGGTGAAATGCATCAAAAATTGACCTCCAAGGGGGTGGCGGTTCCCAACGGCTACGCCATTACGGCCTATGCGTACCGGTATCTGCTCAAAGAGGCGGGGATTGCCGCCGCCATCGAGTCGGCGCTGGCCGGTCTGGATACCCATGATCTCCGTAACCTCCAGGAACGTGGGGCCAAGGCGCGGGACATTATCCGCAACGCCGAGTTTCCGGCGGATTTGCGCCAGGCGATCATCAGCGCCTATAACAAGATGGAGGAAGAGTACGGCCAGGGGGTGGATGTGGCTGTCCGCTCGTCGGCCACCGCCGAGGATTTGCCGGATGCCTCCTTTGCCGGGCAGCAGGACACCTATCTCAATATCCGCGGCCCGGAGGCCCTGATCGATGCCTGCAAGCGGTGCTTTGCCTCCCTGTTCACCGATCGCGCCATTTCCTATCGCCACGACAAGGGGTTCGGCCAGTTTGACGTCTACCTGTCGATCGTCGTTCAGAAGATGGTGCGTTCCGATTCCGCCTGCTCCGGGGTCATCTTTTCCATCGATACCGAGTCGGGTTTTAAAGATGCCGTTTTCCTGACCGGCTCCTGGGGCTTGGGCGAGAATGTCGTCCAGGGGGCGGTCAATCCCGATGAGTTCTATGTGTTCAAACCGACGCTCAAAGAGGGCAAGCGCCCGATTGTCGGCAAACGGGTGGGGACCAAAGAGATCAAAATGATCTACGACAACGACCCCGCCACCAAGGAGCCGGTGAAAAATATCGACACCACCGAGGAGGAGCGGGGCTCCTACATCCTCAGTGACGACGAGATCCTCCATCTGGCGCGCTGGGCCTGCATCATCGAAGACCATTACGGTCGGGCCATGGATATCGAATGGGCCAAGGACGGCGACGGCGAAAAAGTGGGCACCGGCAAACTGTTCATTGTGCAGGCCAGGCCGGAGACCGTGCATTCCCAGACCAATAAAAAGGTGCTAGAAACCTATGTGCTCAAGCAGAAGGGCACCGTGCTGGCTACCGGCCAGGCGGTCGGCGCCAAGATCGGTCAGGGGACGACCAGGTTGCTCAATGACGTCAGCCGAATCCACGATTTCAAAGCGGGCGAGGTGCTGGTCACCGACATGACCGATCCGGACTGGGAACCGATCATGAAGATCGCCGGCGCCATCGTCACCAATCGGGGCGGACGCACCTGCCATGCGGCGATCATTTCCCGGGAACTGGGCATCCCCTGCGTCATCGGCACGGGCAACGGCACCGATAAGATCAAAGATGGACAACAGGTCACGGTATCCTGCGCTGAAGGGGAGAGTGGGCACATCTACGACGGTCTGCTTGATTTTGCAATCGAGACCCTGGATCTCGATAATATCCCGGCCACCCGAACGAAAATCATGATGAACGTCGGCCTGCCGGAAAAGGCCTTCATCGAGGGGCAGATCCCCAATGAGGGGGTCGGTTTGGCGCGGGAAGAGTTCATCATTAACTCCCATATCGGGATTCATCCGCTGGCCCTGTACAACTACGAGCAGTTGCGCCTGCGGGCCGAAGACGACGATGAGATTTTGGATATCATCGAGGAGATCGACCGTAAAACCTCCGCCTATACCGACAAGCGATTGTATTTCATCGATAAGTTAGCCGAGGGAGTCGGCCGGATCGCCGCCGGCTTCTATCCTAAGGATGTTATTGTCCGGTTGTCGGATTTCAAATCAAATGAGTATGCCAATCTGATTGGCGGGCATCTTTACGAGCCGGAAGAATCCAACCCGATGATCGGCTGGCGCGGCGCCAGTCGGTATTACGACCCCAGGTACAAGGTCGCCTTTGAGCTGGAATGCAAGGCCCTGCTCAAGGCACGCAACGACATGGGGCTGACCAACATCAAACTGATGGTGCCGTTTTGTCGCACCCCGGAAGAGGGACGCAAGGTTATCGAGGTGCTGCGGGAATTCGGCCTGGTGCAAGGGGAGAACGGGCTGGAGGTTTATGTGATGTGCGAGATTCCGTCGAATGTGATCAGCGCTGATGCCTTCTGCGATGTGTTCGACGGTTTCTCGATCGGTTCCAACGACCTGACCCAGCTGACCCTGGGGCTGGATCGCGACTCCGATTTGGTGTCGCATATCTACGACGAGCGTAACGACGCAGTCAAGACCCTGATCAAAATGGTGATCGCCACCGCCAAGCGGCGGGGCCGCAAGATCGGTATCTGCGGGCAGGCACCATCGGATTTCCCCGATTTTGCCACCTTCCTGGTCGAGCAGGGTATCGATTCCATCAGCCTGGTTGCCGACACGGTGGTCAAAACCAGATTGGCGATCGCTGCCAAGGAGCGGGAACTGGGAATTACGCCGTAATCGGCGGGCAGACGATGCGGGGTGTCAGGCGGGATCAATGATCCCGCCTGAGGCTGTGCGGGCGCGGTATCAGGTCTCGGCGAGCGGTTTGGCTTCGTCGATCAGCATGATCGGAATATCGTCGCGAATCTCAAAAAACAGCCGGCAGGTCCGGCAGATAATCGCGTTGTGCTCTCCATCCAACTCTACTGGCCCCTTGCATCGCGGGCAGGCCAGAATGTCCAGTAGTTCTTTTTTAAGCATGATCAGGGTTCCGTGAGCGTTGCTGCTCGTTGTTGTTGAGGCGACGAGGTCGTTGATTGGTAATTCCGGTCGGGAGGGCAGGGGACGGGACGCCGGCCGGTAGTCTTTGTCCGGACCGGCTCCATTGTACCGTATCACGGCGCCAGGGTAAAGGATCTTGGAGCGGCATGGCCGGAATACAGGTGTTGCCTGGGGATATTTGTGGTACCTTGCCAGCTTAGGTTTCGGTTTCGGTTACGTGTAGGCCGGCCGCCGGGTCGGTCAGGCCGGGTATTGTTTTGGAAGCATTTGAATCGCTGCCGGGCGATGATATAAGCTCTTTGTCGCGCTGCTGTTCCGGCTGGTCTCGGGCGGGTGCGGGTGTGGTGTTTATGGATATGGTATCGTTGAAAAAAACAGTGCCGGTGGCAGAGGCGGTGGGCATGGTCCTCCCCCATGATATCACCGAGATCGTCAAAGACGAATTCAAGGGGCGGGCCTTTAAAAAGGGCCATGTCATCCGGGCCGAGGATGTGGAGCATCTGCGTCGACTGGGCAAAGAACATATTTATGTGCTCCAGCTGAGTGGTGAGGAAATTCATGAGGACGAGGCGGCGCTGCTGATGGCCGGTGCCCTGGCTGGAACGGGCGTGGCATATTCGCAGGAGATCGTTGAGGGCAAGGTCGGGATCAAAGCCGCGGTGGACGGTCTGCTTAAGATCAATCGCGAGGTGCTGCTGCAGTTCAATCTTTTGGGCGAAGTGATGTGCGCCACCCTCCAGGATAATACCCCGGTCCAGCAGGGGGAGCAGGTGGCGGCTGCCCGGTTGATCCCTCTGGTGGCGGAACGCCGGGTGGTGGAGCAGGCTGTGGCGATCGCCGCCGCCGGAACGCCGATCGTCCGGGTGCTGCCGCTCCGCAAGGTCAAAGCAGGGCTGGTGATCACCGGCAGCGAGATTTATCACGGGCGGATAGAAGATAAATTCGAGCAGGTCCTGCGGGATAAACTGACGCAAATGGGTTCCGAGGTCATTGTGGTGGGCTTTGCCCCGGATGATCCGCAGGCGATTGCCGCCGAGATCCACAAGTGCCTGGCCGCCGGGGCGGAATTGATCGTCACCTCCGGCGGCATGTCGGTGGATCCCGATGATGTCACCCGTCAGGGGATCAAGGAAGCCGGGGCGGTGGCTGTGGTGTATGGCACGCCGGTGCTGCCCGGGGCCATGTTTCTGGTCGGCCGGATCGGGCAGGTGCCGGTGCTTGGTCTGCCGGCCTGCGGCATGTTTCATCGGATCACCGTGTTTGACCTGGTGCTGCCGCGAATCCTGACCGGCGAAACCATCGGACGGGAAGAACTGGCCGCCCTGGGACATGGCGGACTCTGCCGCAATTGCCAGCACTGCCAGTATCCGGTTTGCAGTTTCGGCAAGACGTAACGCCGTTCTTCGATCCCCGGTTGATCGGCTCAGACCCCAGACCCCTGCGTGCCGCCATTGCCCGCGATGCCGTTTGTCCCGGGAGGGCGATACCGAGGCTGTCGGGTTGGGGGATGGTTCTGGGCTGTTGCCATAATCGGCAATTGCGCCGGTTTGCCAACGGCGGGCTTGAAAACAATTAATGCATTCCATATAATGCATCTACTTGATCACTTATTAGTATGGGGTGTTGCCATTCCTATAGTTTGCCGTTACGTAGTCTCATGGGGTGTGTTTTGAGCAAGCTATGGCATGGTTTGTGACAGCCACTTCCCGGTTGCGAGGTGTCAAGATGAATAATCGAGCTCTGTTGTACATTGGTGCATGGATGCTGTTTGCTTGTACCGGGATCGCTTCCGCGCAAGCGGTTATCCAACTTGATGCCGCTTTTGGTCTCAACGGCCGGATTGCGGTTGAGCTGGGCGTGAAGAACAGCGCCCACGCGGTGGTAGTGCAGCCGGACGGCAGGATAGTGGTTGGTGGTTCTTCTTCCCAGGGGGCGGCGCTTAACTTCTCCCTGATCCGTTTTCATCAGGACGGCGCCCTTGATACCTCCTTTAACGGCGAAGGCTCGGTCGTTACCTCGATTGCAGCCGGCGACGATGAAATTCTGGCGCTCGGGCTGCTCTCGGACGGTCGGATTGTTGCCGCCGGTTATCGTCATAACGGCACAGACCGTGATTTCACCCTGGCCTGCTATCTCCAGGATGGCCGCCTTGATCGGGCCTTTGGTCACAATGGGGTGGTCGTCACCCCGATCGGCAGCGGCAATGAAGAAATAACCGCGTTAACCGTCAATGCCCGCGACATGATCACCGTGGCCGGTACGGTGGAAGGCACCGCCGGCAGAGTTCTGGCGACCGCCCGGTATTATGCCGACGGCGAGTTGGACCAGTCCTATGGCGAGCAGGGGGTCAGCATTATCGGCATCGGCGAGGATGCCACCGCCGAAGGCATCATCGAGCGGCCGGACGGCTCGTCTGTGATTTCCGGTACCTGCAAGGAAAAGAAGGGCACCTCGTTGATGCTCGTGGGCCTCAGCCTTGATGGTATTCTTGATCGCAGTTTCGGCGTCAAGGGCGTGGGGGTGCCCTCGGGTTCGTTGATCGCCAGTGAAGGGTATCGCCTGACCGCAGATCGCAACGGTCTGCTGTATGTTGCCGGATCAGTCGGCAGTGCAGGCAAACGTGACACCGCCCTGTTTCGTTTTACCACGACCGGCAAACCTGATGTTTCGTTCGGCAATCAGGGCATGCTGATCACCAAAGTCAGTGAGGCCGATGATGTCCTCTATGATGTGACTGTGGCTCAAAACGGCGTAGTGGGGAGCGGGTACACCACGGATGTTGAGAGCACCCGCCAGTTTCTTCTGATCAACTATGCCGAACCCTCGGCTTCGGTCCCGGTGTCGACCGGAATGCAAGCCACCAGCACTAAACGTATCAATTTCGGGGTGTCGAAGTCCGCCCCCATTGAGGAGGTCCGGGTCAACGGCAACACCAAGGTGCTGATTCGGCGGTTGCAGATTTCCCCCTCCTACAGCGATTACACTACCGTGCGGTCGATTCCCGCCGCCTCTGCCGTTCCCAGCTCCTGGCCCTCTATCGCCCAAAACCGGAGTGAAATTTTTCCAATTCAGACCGCACCCAGCACTGCCTTCGCACCCAATCTCCCCGCTGTTTTACAGCGATTTGGCGATTTCCTGGTACCTTCGGCGGTCGCTGCGGAGATCGGCGATGCCGTCGAAACCAAGGGCTCGGTGGTCGCTACGGTGGCGACCGCCTCGTTCAGTGAAGGCGGTTCGGTCAGTTATGCTGTTGTTGCCGATGCGCAGGGCAACATTATCGTGGTCGGCACCGCCGACGGTATTGCAACCAGCTCCATCGTTGCAGCTCGATACGCAGCAGAAAGCCAATCCGAAAGCAGCAACGATCAGCCCGGTCAGGCCAGCAGGCACATCTTGACCACGACCGTGACCGGCGTTACCAGGACCAGCGCCACCGTCGGCGGCGAAGTGGCGCCTGCTTTCGGTAAGACCGTCACCAAGCGTGGCGTGGTCTTCAGCGTCAGCAAGGATCCCGTTTGCCTTGCCCTCGCCGCCGGTACGAATGCGGTGTTCACCAACAGCGTTGAGCTCGGCGCCGGCAGGCACCATGTTGCAGATGGTTTGCGTTCTTCCGCACCATCGGATACCGCCGGTTTGCTGGACCGACTTTCCCTCAATGCCTTGAGCGGATGGTTGGTGGCCGATGCCGTCGCGGCCTCGGCGTCATCCGGCAACACCGCGCAGAATGGATTTGTCGAACAAGGTGAGACCATCGATGGTTCGGGATACGGCCGGTTCGATGCCGTCTTGGAGCAGTTGAAACCCGGGACCGTTTACTTTTACCGAGCCTATGCGCTGACCTCGGACGGCTCGGTCTATTACGGCAACCAGGTGAGTTTCAGCACCGCCGACACCTGTTTTGTGGCCACGGCTTCCTTCGGCACCCTGCTGCACCCCAGCGTTAAGGTGCTACGTGATTTTCGCGACGTCTTTCTGCTAAATAATACGCCGGGGCAGCGACTGGTAGCGCTGTATTATACCCTTTCGCCGCCCTTGGCCGACGGGATCGCCCAGAATGCGTTGCTTCGTTTCGCTGTCCGGGTGCTCCTTTTGCCGGTTGTCGGTTTTTCCTGGCTGGCGCTGCAGGCCGGAATGGCTGCCGCTTTGGCGATTTTGGTCGGTTCGGCCTTGGTCTTCGGCCAGTTTGCTTCCCGTGTCTGGATGCGGCGATGAGGCCATCGGCAACTGTGTTCGCCTGTTTTGGCAGGCTACCGTGCTGTTCCCTACTTGGAGAATGATATAATGATCGAATGGCAGGAAAAAAAGAAAGGGAAAGGGTTGGGCATGCAGGGGTTCACCCTGATCGAATTGATGGTGGTGATGGTGATTCTCGGGATTCTTGCCGGGCTCATCGTTCCGAGGATCATGGATCGCCCCGAAGAAGCGCGGCGCACCAAGGCCGGTATCCAGATGCAATCCATTGAGCAGGCCCTGAAACTCTATAAACTCGATAATGGTCAGTTCCCGACCACGGAACAGGGATTGCTCGCCTTGGTCGAGGCTCCCACGGTCGGGTCGCTGGCCAAAAAGTGGCGGACCGGCGGCTATCTTGAAAAAGGCAAGGTTCCCAAAGACCCCTGGGATAACGATTTTGTTTATCTTTGCCCGGGGTTGCATGGCGATTTTGATCTCATTTCCTATGGTCCGGATCGTCAGTCCGGCGGCGAAGGGAAAGACGCCGATATCAACAACTGGGAGCTGCAATAATTTTGGTGGACCTGAGGAAGTCTCCCACCATGGTTTTTTCTTCGCTTCACCAGAAAGGGTTTACCCTGCTTGAGCTGATCGTGGTCATGGTGCTCATCGCCATCACCGTTTCCCTGACGGTTCCGCAAATATCCAATTTTCTCTATACCGACCAGTTGAAGGTGGCGGTGCGCCATCTGGTGGGGTTGATCAATCAATCTTCGCAACTGGCCCAGCGTCAGCAGGCCCCATATCTGCTGCGTTATCTGGAAAGCGAACGACGGTTTGTGGTGGAACCAGAACAAAAAAAGGAAACCGATCGCAAAATCGTCGATAAGGATGGCAAGGATCGTCAGAAAAGCGGACTGCAGCTGGCCGAATCGGTGCAGGTTACGGATTTCTGGTCCTGGTACGGCGGGACCCGCACGGCCGCGGAATTCGTTATCCGTTTTACTAAAAACGGCTATGTGGAGCCGACCGTTATTCATCTCCGGGAGTCCGGCGGCAAGGAGATTTCAGTGGTGCTTTCCCCGTTTCTGGGCAAGGTGCAGGTCGTGGATCGATATGTTGTCCCGGAAAAAAATGCCTTGTTGCCGTGACCACTACCGGCGCTGTCCGTGGCGGAACGCTGCCGGGTTTACCCTCTTGGAGGTCATGATTGCGGTGGCGGTCATCGCCATTGCCTTTGTCACCCTGATTGGGGCGCAATCGCAAAGCGTGGCCATCGCCACTGGTTCGAAATTCGACGCTATGGCCTCGCTGCTGGCCCAACGGAAGATGGTGGAATTAAGCTTGTCGGGTTACGGTGAACTCCAGAGCGGTTCCGGGGATTTCGGCACCGAATACCCCAGTTTCTCCTGGAAGACCGAGGTGACCGAACTGGATGAGGGCGATACTGGCTTGAAGGGTATCGGCGGCATGCTCAAGGCGGTGGACCTGACGGTTTCGTTTGCGCAGGATGCCAGCCAGTTGTATGTCCTGCGGACTATTATCTTGCAGCAAAAGAGTGCGGCAGCCAAGTGATCGTACGCAACCAGGGGTTCACATTGCTGGAAGTGCTGTTGGCCATAACGGTTCTGGGGGTGGTGGTCGCCATGCTCTCGATCTCGCTCTCCGGGACCTTGCGCGTGGTTGATGCCACCGAGCGGCAGGCCGAGGTGTATCACCAGGCCCAGACCACCCTGCGCCGGATCACCGAGGATTTGAGTGCTGCTCTTGCGACCAAGGAAATGGGATTCATCGGCAAGAAGAGCGAACAGGACGGCCAACGAGCCGACACCCTGGTGTTCGCTTCCCTGGCCCATCTGGTGCTGAACCCCGAGCAGCAGAAGCCCGGGGTGGCGGTCATCCGCTACCAATTGCAGGTCGATACCGAAGATGTACGTACATTAAGGTTGCTGCGTTCGGATGACTTGCTGTTGCCCGGAGTCGATACCGGCAAGGAAGAGGCAAGCGGCAGCGGCTTTCTGCTGGCCGACAATCTGCGGTCCGTACGATTTGGCTATCTTAACCGGCAGGGTCAGGAATTTGACAGCTGGGGTGGGGCTTTGGGGGCCAGCGAGTCGCAGGATGTGCAGCCCTTGCCCGCCGGCGTCCACTGCACCCTTGAGTTCTGGCTTGATCCGGATAAGGAGACAGCCCAGATCTTCAGCACCAGCGTGCTGATCCCCGCCGGGATCGTCGTGGCCAAGGGGAAGGATGAAAACTGATCCGGTGGTCGGCAACCAATCGGGTCTGGCCTTGGTCCTGACCCTGCTGACCATCAGTTTTCTGGTGGCAGTGACCTTGCAGCTCATGGTCACCATCGACCGACAGGTGTCCGATTCGACCGCACAGCGCGAGCAGGTCCGGCTCGACAGCATGGTGCTGGCCGGTTTGCATCTGGCCCGGGCCGCCTTGCTGGCCGATCAGCAGGAAAACGATTTCGATTCTCTGCTGGACTGCTGGGCTGCCTTTGATCCGGAAAAAATACGGACGTTGGCCGGCGGCGTTGAGCTGGCCATTACCGTGACCGATCTCTCCGGCAGGCTGCAGGTCAATGCGTTGGGGGATCCGGGCAAGCAGAAATATCGCGAGATCTGGAAGCGCTTTCTCCTTTCCGGGCGCTTTGCCATCACCGGCGAGGAGGAGGCCGAGGCCCTGCTCGATGCGCTCGGCGACTGGGTTGACAAGGATGATGATGAACGCCAGCAAGGGGCCGAAGAGCCGCATTACCGCTCCCTGCAGCCTCCTTATGCCTGCAGAAACAATCCCATGATGGCTCCGGAGGAGTTGTTGCTCGTCAAGGGCATGACTCCCAAGATTGTCTACGGCGACCAGGAGCATGAAGGTATCCTCGACTATATAACGGCCGCCGGTGATGACGGAAAAATTAATATGAACACCGCGTCGTTACCGGTACTGCAGGCCCTGTCGCCTGAATTAACTCTAGAGATGGCACAGGAATTGATACTCTTTCGTGACGAGCAAAAAAATAAAGAGGTCTTATCCAAAACCGACTGGTATCGTCAGGTGCACTGGTTACCCGCAAGAATCGATCTGGGAAATGATCTGCTGACCGTGAGCGGTAAATATTTCCAGATCAGGGCAAACGCGGCCATCCACCAGTATAGTCGAACCGGGGTCGGCATGCTGCTCAGGGCCGAGAACAAGGAGCAGAGTCTGCTTTCCTGGAAGATCGAATAAGCGCTGGAAGGCGCAGGTGAACGTTGCATGGGCAAGAAATCCCTTGGCATTGAAATAAGCGACGGCCAGGTCACCGGCGTGGCCCTCGAACAGCAGGGGAAAGTCCTGGTTGTCACCGCCTTTCTCCGTCTGCCATTGTCGGATTCTGCCGATATTGCAGCGCAAGTAGTTGAGCTTTGTCGGCAGTTCGATTGGCGGGAGGCCCCTTGTATCTGCGGACTGCCGCTTTCACTGCTCAGTGTTCGCAATCTTACCCTGCCGTTTCGTGACGGCAAGCAGATCGCTCAAGCGCTGCCCTTTGAGCTGGAAGAGCAGCTGATCGTACCGGTTGAGACCCTGGTGGTCGATTTTATGGTGAGTGCGACTGCGGATGCCGGCAGCCGGATCATTGCCTTTGCCGTGGAAAGAGAGTTTTTAAGTGCGCTGCTCGATGGCTTGAAAGAGGTGGTCGACCCGGAGATCGTCACCCCGGCGGTGGCTCCGCTCGCAGCGCAGATAGCCGCAACGTGCGGTACGATCGGCAATATGCTGATGTTGCATGCAGACCTGCATTCCATGACCATGGTCCTGGCCCACGGCGACCGGCCCCTTTTTTACCGGCGACTCTCCTACCCCGAACAGATGATTCTTCATCCCCCGTTTTTTTTCGATGACCATCAGGTGGTGGTGACCGACATGGCCGCCGCCGAGCACTGCATCCGGCTGATCTGCGAGTCGATCGAGCGAAGTCTTGATTATTACCGCATGGAAAGCGAGGCGGAGAGCCGGCCGGAACTGGTTATCCTCACCGGTCCGCTGGCGGAGATGACGGCAATGGGCGAAATAATCGCTTCGGCCATGCAGCTGCCGGTGGAAACCGCGGATCTGCTCGCCGCCAATGGCATCCATTGCCCTGAGGCGATGCGGCCCGGATGGCAGAGTCAACGTTTTGACCGGGCCGTGTCCCTGGCGCTCTTGGGGTTTGGCAAAAAGGCGACGGTCAACTTCCGCAAAGAGGTTTTTGCCAAAAAACGGACTTTTTACTCTTCCAGAAAACAGGTGATCGGAGCTGTTGCCGCGGTTTTGGTTGTGGGGCTGGGGGCGTTGGGGTACCTGTGGAACGATTACCGTTCGCTGCAGCGCCGGGATCAGGCGGTCAGGGATGACATGACCGCTATCTTCAAACAGACGTTTCCTAAAATCAACAAGGTGCGTGAACCCTACACCGAGATGCAGGCAGCGCTGAAATCGGTGCAGGGGCCGGAATCGCCGACCCCGCTCTTTGTTGCCGACAAGCGGGTGCTCGGGCTGCTTGCCGATATTTCCGCCCGTATTCCCGAAACCGTGGTCGTCCGGGTGAGCCGACTGTCAATCGATCGGGAGAGTGTGCTGATCAAGGGAACCACCGAAACGTTTAATTCAGTGGATGCCATTAAAAATGCGCTGGCCGCTTCTTCAAGATACAAGGCGGTGCAGATCGTTTCGGCGACCGCCGACAAATCCAAGAATACCAGTCTGATCCGTTTTGAAATCCAGTTGCAGCTCGAGGGGATATGATGCAGCTCAATAAACGGGAAAAAATGGCGGTGATCATCGGCGGGGGCTGCCTTTTAGTGTTTGTCGTGCTTCAGTTCCTGGTGTTTCCCCTGGCGGAGAAGCGGTCCAGGCTGATGAAGGGGCTGGCGGCCCGCGAGAAAGCGGTGGTCGAAATGCGGAATATGCAGGCGCGGTATCAGAAACTCCGGCAGCAAAGCAGTTCCCTTGCCGAATTGCTGGCGCAGCGGGAAGCGGGTTTCAGTTTGTTTTCTTTTTTGGAAAAAAATGCGGCGGAGAGCCGGGTTAAAGAGCATATTGCCTATATGAAACCCTCCGAGTCCGCCAAGAGTGAATTGTTCAAGCAGAGTCTGGTTGAGATGCGGCTGCAGGCCATCGGGCTGCAGCAGTTGGTCGAATTTCTTGAAAAGACCGAGTCGCCCGAGCATCTGGTGGGTATCGATAAGATCACCATCCAGGAAAATACCAAGGAGGAAGCAACCCTTGATGTGACGCTGCAGATGGTGAGTGTCGATCAGGCAATCGGCACCGCCTCCCAGTAGAAGCGGATGCAGCGTATGCTGAAAAAGTTCTGCGGACGGCTGGGCGGTTGGTTCGGGTATCTGGTTTTTGCCCTGGGGCTGCTGCTGCTCTTTTTGTGGCTGCTTTTCCCCCAGGAGGCCCTGCCCCGCCTGCTGGTGCAATACCTCAACGCTGCGTACCCGCAATTACGCTGGCAGATCCGCTCCATATCCTTGCAGTTTCCCGAAGGGTTGCGCTTGGGGGGCCTTGAGGGGTATGGGGTGCGGGAGACGAATAAGCCCTGGCTACGGGTGGATTTGTTGGAGCTGCGGCCCGATATTTCCGGGATGTGGAAAATAAAACGACCACGGGCCGGGTATCGCCTTTTGTTGGCCAAAGGCGTCGTCGCCGGCACCCTGCAGCTCGATGATTGGCATGCGGGGCTGCAGATGGACGGGACGGTTGCGGGGGTGCAGTTGACCGAATGTCCCTTGCTGGCTCGGGCGCTGGATCGGGAACTGCAAGGCACCCTGTCCGCCACCTTTAAAGGTCTGCTGCCGCTGACAGCGGACCAGCATGGCGAGATAGAGGCGAGTTTGACGATCGACAACGGACGGCTGGCCCTCAGGCGGCCCATCCTGACCCATCGAGTTTTGCCCTTTTCCCAAGCCACGGTATGGTTGCAGCGTCGAGGCGATGTCTTGCGGCTGGAGCAGGGACTGGTGGCGTCGGAGTTGTTCAACGGGCAATTTTCCGGGGATGTCGGCTTGCTCAGGGAACCGGCTGCGGGCCGGATCGATGTCACCGGCACCCTCCAGCCTCGGCCGGAATTTTTTAAAGGGGTGAGCAGTGGGGCGGTATTGCGGCTTATCCGTACCCAACTCAAGGACAACCTCCTGCCGTTTCGCCTTTCCGGTGATTTGCAGGATCCCGGTATTGGTTTCGAGGAGTATTCCATGCTGTTTCAAACCTTGGAAAAGGAGTTGCGATAAGATCGTGATAAAAGTTTTCGGCCGATTGGCGCTCATAGCCCTTTTTGTTTTTGCAGGGGTGACTTTGTGGTACGGACGGGTCGAGAAAAAACTGCAGGGGTCGATCCCCGTCGAGCAGAACGCCCCCGCCGCACTTCCGGTCCAGAAAGCCAGTGAGCCTGTGCCGGCCCATAACGAGCATGCCAGTATCATGGCCAGGAATATTTTTAAAGCCGCCCCGGAATCGGGAGGGAAGCCTGCCGGAGAGCAAACCCAGACCGATCTCGAAGACCTGGCGGAAACCAAGATGCGGTTGGTGC
>CAIMMA010000381.1 GCA_903842475.1 uncultured bacterium | reverse complement strand
CGGTGCGTATTCCACAGATAAACAGGGGACGGGGGAAAAGTTGAACCGCGAATTCACGCGAATGGACGCGAATTGGGGAGAGCGATGTGATGTGCTGCCATCGTGCCGGGAGGCGGTGTTTTTTGAGTCGCTTTTGGAGGCTGGTTGGGCGTAGGGTGAACCCATGAAACCCTGGGATCACCAGTCATCTGGCTGGTGCTTAGTGGCGTGCTGTGGATCGCTTGACGGCCTCCGGCTGTGGTCGGAGGCGTGGATCAGGTGGCAATCAACAATGTCCATAAATACCAGGACTGACACCGCAGATGGGGAGTGGGAAGAGCTTCGCTTCCAGACACCATCGCTGGATGGAAAGCCAATGGGAAAGGCCCCGATGAAGAAAAACTCTAGTTTGATAAATGACACCTAAATGAAAACAATAATCTGTACCGTCACCGCCTTACTGCTGGCATCCCTGACGATCGCTTTGATCGACGGCACTGCGCATGCCGCGCAGCTTGATTGGACCCCGGATCAAATCAAGATTGAGGCACGGAAGGCCGAGGCGTCCTTCGACGACAAGGGCAAGCTCAAAATTCGGACCGGTGCGGAAGAAGCCGGAAGCGTAACCCTGCGTCCGCGCCGCACGAAAAGCTGGGACTTGTCCGGGTTTCAAGCGGTTGAACTGACGCTTCGCAATGGTGGGGTGACTCGGATCGTGCCCCAGGTGACCCTAAAAAGTCCGCTGGATGACCTGCCGACATGGGAATACGGCGATGCTAATTCCCTCTATCTGGACCCGGGTGAGACCAGGAAGCTCCTCATCTATTTCACGTCCAACGAGAAGATCACGGACAAGTTGTATCCGTGGGTGAAAGGGATGCGTGCTGGTCCGAACACGCAATTGTTCTTGTGGAAAGGCGTGGATTCTTCCGCCATCGAATCAATCTCCTTCTCCGCGCTGGATGTGTCGGGCCGGAAGGGATTTCAACAGGGAGAGTATCTCGTGGAAGACATCCGGCCGGTGAAGTTCCACGAGCTGTTCGGCTACCCGGCGAAAACCGAGTTTCCCTTCATCGACACCTACGGGCAGTTCAAACAGGGGAACTGGCCGGGCAAGCTATCCTCGGCCGCCGAATTCCCCGCGCGGAGGAAGGCGGAGACGGCGGATCTGGAGGCTAACCCGCGGCCCAAGGAGTGGAACAAATGGGGCGGCTGGGCCAGCGGGCCGAAGTTTCCCAGCACCGGGTATTTCCATGTCAGGCAGGTCGAGGGACAATGGTGGTTCATCGATCCCGACGGCTGTCTTTTCTGGTCCCACGGCGCGACCGGCGTGGGAAACACGAGCGCCGAAACCATTGTTTCCGGACGGAACAACTACTTCGAGCCCATGCCCGCGGAAGGCGACCCGCTACGGAAGTTCGTTGGCAAGAAGTCGCGCGACACCACCTATGACTTTTACGGCGCGAACCTCTTTCGGAAATATGGCGAGGATTACCTGAAGCTGGCGGAGGACCTCGCCCACAAGCGGTTGGCCAGTTGGGGCATGAATACCTACGGCAACTGGTCGAGTGGCTGGGAACAGTTGCGCACGTCGTTCACGGTGCCTGTCAGCTACGCCAGCCCGAACCTTTCAGAGAAGCTGCCCGACGTCTGGCACCCAGAATTTACTGCCAAGCTGAGAGGTGTTCTCGAGCGTCTGAAGGACGACGGTGCCGCCAGTTCACCTTGGAACATCGGCTTCTTCATCCACAACGAGATCAAATTCCAGAAACCGCTAAACCTCGCCCGGATCATTCAGGGCAGGCCTGGGGATCAGCCGGCCAAGGTTGCCTGGGTCAAACGGCTTGCGGAGAAATATGGCGGGATTGAAAGCCTGAACAAAGCCTGGAACACGAGATACGGCTCCTGGGACGCTTTGCTCACCAGCACCGAAAAGGTCCCCTACAAAAACATGGCAGCCGATGCCGACAAGTGTTTCGAGGATTACGTCGACCGGTTCTTCTGCACCAGCCGCGACGCCTGCAAGGAGTTCTTCCCCAACCATCTTTACTTGGGATCAAGGCTGCATGGAGAGGAGGATCGCATGGTCATGAAAGCCGCCGAGGCCTATTGCGATGTCATCAGTCACAATCTTTATCGCAAGACTCTGGCAGGCTGGACCGGGCCAACAAAGGATCTAAAAAGGCCCGTCATGGCCACGGAGTTTCATTTCGGTGCGTTGGACCGGGGCATGTTCCACACCGGTCTCCAGCCGGCGAGCAGTCAGGCGGATCGGGCGGAGCATTATGCGGAGTATGTGCGGAGCGCGTTGCGGAATTCCTTGTTCGTGGGAACCCATTGGTTCCAGTATGCCCCGCAGAGCTTCACCGGTCGTCGGGACGGCGAGAACTATCAAGTTGGCATGCTGGACATCGCCGATACCCCCTCCCCGGAACTCATCCGCGCCGTGCGCAAGGTTGGTGGAGAGATGTATGAACTCCGGTATCGCGAAAACGATCACACCCCCCAGGGAATATTGCGGTGAAACTGGTCGGAGACCTTATGCCCGATGCGGGCCACCGCGGTAAGTGCCACATAGAATTACCCCAAAGGAAGACAACCATGAAATACATTCTCACGCGCTTCACCGCCCTTCTGTTGGCGATGCTGGCTACTCTGCACGGCGCCTCAGCCGCCGACGGCGCGAGAAAATACCAATCCTTGGACGGTGCGTGGCAGATCGTCTTTGACCGGAATAATGAAGGCGGCGCGAAGCAATGGGTTCGCGAAAAGAGTTTTCCGCTGGAGCAGATGCGGGAAATCGCGGTGCCTAGTATTACTATGTTATGTAGAATCGACGCTGACATCCTCAAACTTTCTGCCGCAGCAATAGCAAAAGCCGACCAACTTCAGCAGCCACGGCCGCATCCTCGTCAACACCTGCTCCCACGTCACACCGGAAGTTTTTTTT
>CAIMMA010000380.1 GCA_903842475.1 uncultured bacterium | reverse complement strand
TCAATAAACGCAACGTAACGTAACCAAAACAGGAGACTTATATGAAAATGAATGCAGGTTTATGGATCGATCATCGGAAGGCGGTGATCATGATCCTTACCCCCCGGGGGGAAGAGACCATGGAGATCCGATCCAATGTTGAGAAGCATCCGGGACATGCTGCCGGTGCCCGGTCGACGGAACCCTATGAAGCGCAGCTGGTGCAAGCCGATACGAGCCGGGAACGGAAGTTAACCGGCCAGCTCGACCAGTATTACACCGAGGTGATGGCGGCCCTCCGCGGCGTCGAAGACCTGTTGATTTTTGGTCCAGGGGAGGCCAAGGTTGAACTGAAAAATCATCTCGACCAGGCCAATCTCGGAGAAAAACTCATGGCGGTGGAGACCAGCGACAAGATGACGGATAAGCAGATTGCCGCCAAAATACGCGATTATTTCCATTAACAGGATTGGCTCAAGCCCCCCGGAGACGGCATGAAAAAGAACAGTTCCATAACCACCTTATTCCTCGACATCGGCGGGGTCCTGCTCAGCGACGGGTGGGATCGTCATGCCCGTCAACGGGCGGCGACCGCCTTCGAACTCGACCCGGTCGAGATGGAGGCCCGGCATCATCTGGTCTTTGAAACCTACGAGGCGGGCAAGCTGTCCCTCGATCAATATTTGGCGCTGGTGGTTTTTAACCGGGAGCGATCCTTTACCCGGGCGCAGTTTCGGCGCTTCATGTTTGCGCAATCAACTCGTTGCCCTGAAATGATCGAGTTGGTCGGGTGGCTGAAACGGTGGTACGGGTTGAAAATCATCGCGGTCAGCAACGAAGCACGTGAAATAAATGCGTACCGGGTGCGTAAATTCAAACTGGCCGGATTTGTGGATGCGTTTATCACCTCCTGCTTCGTCCATATCCGCAAACCCGATGCCAGCATTTTTCGGCTGGCGCTGGATATCGCCCAGGTCAAGGGCGGCCAGGTCGTCTATATCGAAAACACCCCGATGTTTGTCGAGATCGCCGCAGGCTTGGGGATCGGCACCATTCTCCACACCGACTATGCGTCCACCTGTGCGCAACTGGCTGCGTTTGGCTTACAGTATGACGAAAGGGCCATCTCTTGACGTCGCCGCGCGGCCCATCTAAATGAAAAAAAGGAAAATATGAAGACAACGACCAAGGCCCTCACCCCGGATCTGCTCCACCGGATGGACGCCTACTGGCGCGCCGCCAACTATCTTTCGGTCGGCCAGATGTATCTGCACGACAACCCCTTGCTGCGCGAGCCGCTTAAACGGTCGCAGATCAAATCGACGCTGCTCGGCCATTGGGGCACCACCCCGGGGCAGAATTTTATGTATGTGCACCTCAACCGGGTCATCAAGGAAAATGACCTGGATATGATCTATATTTCCGGTCCTGGCCATGGCGGCCCGGCCCTGGTGAGCAACACCTATCTCGAAGGCACCTACAGCGAGGTCTATCCGGCCATCACCCGGGACGAGGCCGGACTGAAAAAACTGTTCACCCAGTTTTCCTTTCCCGGCGGCATACCCAGCCATGTGTCGCCGGAGTGTCCGGGGTCGATCCACGAAGGCGGCGAGCTGGGGTATTCGCTCAGCCACGCCTTTGGAGCGGTGTTCGACAATCCCCAACTGATCGCCGCCTGTGTGATCGGCGATGGCGAAGCGGAAACCGGGCCCCTGGCCACCGCCTGGCATTCCAATAAATTCTT
>CAIMMA010000379.1 GCA_903842475.1 uncultured bacterium | reverse complement strand
TAATGAAAAGATGGCGCCGATGGTTGGCCACCCTGAGTTTGCTGCTGATCTCCTCAACCCTTGCTGTATTGACCTGCACTGATCATGGATTGCATCAGCTCGCCGCACTCCCCCAACTTCTGAGCAATGGACACCTGAGTATCCGAACAGCCTCCGGCTCCCTGTTCGGATCGCTGCGACTCCAGGGAATCCGCTATGCCGACGGCATCGACACCGTGTTGATCGAGGACCTGCAAATAACCTGGCATCCCGCAAAACTGCTGAACAAAATCGTACTGATCCAAAATGCCCACGCCACCGGCATTCGGGTTATTCTCGGCGAAAGCAGCCAGGAAACCATGCTGGCCGATTTCTCACTCCCGCTCCAACTGCTGATCCAAAAAATTAAAGCCGAAGAAATTACCATCCTCTCCGGGCAAGAGGAACTCTGGTTCATTCGCCACGGGATCATCGACCACCTCAATTTCCAGAGTTCGACCCTGGCAATTGACCTTTTATCGCTACAAAGCAAGGAGATGCACATACAAGCCAAAGGAAGGCTGCAGACCGCAAACGATTATCCGCTCCAACTCAACCTGGAGACAACGATCCAGCCGAAAGGGTACGCACCCATCGCGGCGCAGGGTACCCTGACGGGACCGCTCAACACCCTGCAACTCGAGGCCGAATCCCATAGCCCATTGCAGACAAAACTCAGTGGCCGACTCACCAGCCTGCTCGGGAAAACCACCTGGCAGGCACGACTGGACGCTTCGGATGTCACCCTTCCCGACATCCATCAGGACTGGCCGGATCAACGCTTTCCCGAGGTGACCATTGAAGGCCAGGGAACCCTTGCAGCGTATACCCTGCGGGTACGCAGTTTGGCCGGACTGCCCGGCCTCAAGAATCCCCCCGAGATTTCAGCGGAACTTCATGGAGACAGCAAAGGGCTCCAGGTGCAGGCACTCCACCTCGCCCACGGAAAAACCGAGCTGGCAGCAACCGGAATGCTGACCTGGAACCCGACGCTTAGCTGGCGGGCAGAGCTACGCGGGACGCATATCGACCCCGCCCTTTTTCTCGAAGACTGGCCCGGCAGTTTTTCCTGTTCCCTGAACACCACCGGCCAATTCACCGATAATCAGCTCAACGCCTCACTCCATTTGACCGAACTCCAGGGGGCTCTGCGCAACTATCCACTCACCGGAAAAGGCGAACTCCACCTGCAAAACAAGCAACTCCATATCCCCCAGTTCACCCTGAGAAGCGCTGGCTCCACCCTCCGAATATCTGGCAAGGCGGCCGATACCATCGATCTCTCCGGGCAGATTGATTCCGGCAACCTGTCCGAACTATGGCCGAAGGCCCGTGGCAAACTCCATGCACAGGTACAACTCACCGGCCCAGCAAGCAAGCCCGAGATAGACCTCAAACTCACCGGAAGCAAAATTGGCATGGGCAGCGCCGGCATCGGGAAACTGACACTGGAAACCAGAGGAACGCTTTCACGTGATGGCCGCTTGGCAACCTCCCTCAACGTCGAACAACTCCAAGGCAACGGCATCAAACTAAACCGCGCCCGATTGCATTTCCAAGGATCCGCCGACAACCATACGATTATTGCAGAAGGACAAGATACCGATTTCTCGGCAGGATTTCAAATCAACGGGAAATACGACGACCAGGTCTGGCAAGGATCGCTGCAACAAACCCATATCACCTCCAGCCAATTCGGCAACTGGCTGCAGCGTCAAGAAACACTGCTCTCCATTGGCCCTGAAAAATCAACCATGGCCCCGCTCTGTCTTGCCGCTCCGTCTTCCGCCAGCGTTTGCCTAAACGGGTCATGGATGCCGACTTCAGGCACCTGGCAAACCCACGGAACCATCTCCTCGCTGCCGCTGCATTTTCTCGGTGAGGTTTCGAACATTCCTTGGCCAGCAGAGGGACAAATTAACGGCACCATGGACCTCGCCGGAAATCAATCCCAGATTCTTACCGGAAGACTTCAAAGCGACACGGCGGGAATGGTTGTACACATTCCCTTCAAAGAGGGCGCCGAACAACGCCTACAATGGTTAAAGAACACGCTTCGTGCCGATTTTGCCGACAACCAACTGCAGATAAACCTGGAGAGCACGCTCCTTGACAAGAGTTCGGTGCGCATGGATTTGCGCCTTGCCAACCTGCAATTGCCGGGAACGGATGTGTTGCGCGCCCCATTAACGGGGACAGTCCAGTTCAACGTGCAGGATTTGAGTTTGATCAGCCTGTTGACCGAACAGTTGGTACAACTCACCGGCAACCTGCAGGGCCAGTTTGCCCTAAACGGGTCACCTGCCGCCCCGCTGGTTACGGGTCAGATGGAACTGGCAAACGGTCAGGCGGAAATACCCTCGCTGGGCATCACCCTGTCACCGCTGCAGATCGTCCTGAAAGGCGACAATAATACCCTGCGACTGCAGGCCACTGCATATTCCGGCACCGGGCTTCTCAGGGCAGAAAGCACCATGCAACTAACCCCATCGGATGCCAACATAAACACCATCAGTATCACAGGCGAAGAATTCAAAGCCGCCCACCTGCCGGGGATTGACCTGGACGTATCTCCCGACCTCCGCTTGCTGCTGAGCAAAAAACAAACGGAAATCCGAGGTACAGTGACTATACCCAGGGCCCAAATAACCTCGATTGATTTCAACAGTGCCACCCCGCCATCCCCCGATATGATCGTGGTTGATGACCCACCCAGCGCCTCAGTTGAGGAAATTCCCTTCTTTTCAGCAGTTTCTCTGATTGCCGGTGACGATGTTCAGATCAATGCCTACGGTCTGCAGGGAAAGATAACTGGTACCTTAAAAGTAATCGGCCAACCGCATCGCCCCCTGGTTGGCAACGGTACCCTGACTATTCGAAACGGCTCGTTCACCCTCTACGGCAGACGCCTGAAAATTGACCTTGGACGCCTCTTATTTGACAATGGTCCACTGACGAATCCTGGCGTTGAACTGCGCAGTGAAAACAAAAAAGATACCATTACCTCTGGGGTAAGTATTGAAGGTCTACTGCAACATCCCGAAATCACATTTTATTCCTACCCATCAATGGAACAGTCGGCTATCATTTCCCACCTGCTGCAAAATACCGCACTGGGTGGAGAAACCCGTCAAGATACTGGGTTAATAGGAACAACCATGAAAAAAACAGGGATGGGCGGTATGGTTCCCTATTTACAAAGTTTGAAAAAATTCTCCATGATCGACGAGATCAAACTTGAAACCGGAACCGGTTTCGACTCCGCTTCGTTGATTTTTGGGAGTTGGTTGACCCACGATTTCTATGTCAGTTACGGTAAAGACCTCTTGAAAGAATCGGGAAGTTTCAATACTCGATACACCCTGGGCAAGGGCTTTATCTTCATGACCGAAACGGGATCTTCGCAAAGCGGTGGTGACATAAAATATGAATTTGAACGTTAATTCGATAAGTTGAAATTAAAACAGGAGAGATACAAGGAAACCTAACTATCCTGTGAATACAACCTGGTCTTGATTGCCTTTTCCACGACTTTGCAGTATTTCTTTACCCATTTACGATCTAAACTATCCCCTCTACCCCCCAACCCAAGGAACCAAATGGCTGAAACCATAGAAGAACTTACCGTTAATTATGAAGAAGAAGGAATTTTGGTCGTCAAAGAGATCGGCAAAGAGGTCCTTTCTAAAGGTGCATGGACAACAATTCTTTTCCGATATCAGGACTATGATAAGGGAACGCAGGAATTCAGTCCGGATAAATTCACTATTCGCCGTTACCAAAAACGTAACGGTCAGTATCTGGCCAAATCGAAATTCAACATTTCAAGTATAGCCCAAGCCCAAAAAATTATCGAAGTGCTTACCCGGTGGACTGAAACAAGCCCTTCATGACTAAACGGTATCTTCCTGTCGTTTCTTTTCTATTATAAACATTGGCGGAACAATGTACGTTTCCACCCGTCACCCCTTAGAGTTCAAGTCAAGCACCCATAGATTTTTTCAGCACGATGAACTCATTTTCTATTGACACCCACTCGAAATTTAGACTATATTCATCTCTCGTTGCTGGTGACAAACAAAGTCGACCGCAACAAAAGCTTTCCAGGCAAACATTTTATTCTTGACTGGAAGGAGAAAACAAGCTAAACTAAAAAGGCAGCAAAAACAAGCAGCTGCGACCCACGCAAGCAATTGCCGGGTTACTTGATCTTTGAAAACTGAACAGTAAATATGAGCGGGCCAAGTAGTAATTGGTTTTTGATTTGGATAAAGTCCAATCATTTGTGATTGGCTAGGATATATAACTGGAGAGATTGATCCTGGCTCAGAACGAACGCTGGCGGCGTGCTTAACACATGCAAGTCGAACGCGAAAGGGACTTCGGTCCTGAGTAGAGTGGCGCACGGGTGAGTAACGCGTAGATAATCTGTCCTTGTGTCTGGAATAATACGTCGAAAGGTGTACTAATACCGGATATTCTTGCTTTTCATACGAGAGGTAAGCAAAGGTGGCCTCTGATTTAAGCTACTGCATGGGGAGGAGTCTGCGTACCATTAGCTAGTAGGTGGGGTAAAGGCCTACCTAGGCTTCGATGGTTAACGGGTCTGAGAGGATGATCCGTCACACTGGCACTGGAACACGGGCCAGACTCCTACGGGAGGCAGCAGTGAGGAATATTGCGCAATGGGGGCAACCCTGACGCAGCGACGCCGCGTGAGTGAGGAAGGCCTTCGGGTCGTAAAGCTCTGTCAAAGGGAAAGAAGTGCATGGTGGTTAATACCCATCATGTTTGACGGTACCCTTAAAGGAAGCACCGGCTAACTCCGTGCCAGC
>CAIMMA010000378.1 GCA_903842475.1 uncultured bacterium | reverse complement strand
CTTCAGCGGAGGTTTTGTCACCCTTGAGCACGCGTGGACTCTGCCCTCGCACTTCCTCCATCGTGTAGCCCGTTATTCGAGTGAATGATGGGTTAACGTATTCAATCGCTCCTGTGATATCCGTGATGAAAATGATGACAGGGCTTTGCTCTACGGCGCTTGAGAGCTTCTTGATTTGTGCCTCCGACCGCTTGCGCTCGGCTTCGTCCCGTTCCAAGTTGGCCGCCATAACATCAAAGGTGCGGGCCAACTCTCCCAACTCCCCTTTTTGCGACGCTGACGATCCCACCCGAGCACTTAGTTTACCGTCGCCAATGGCACGGGCCGCCACCGCTATGCGGTCAAGAATGTTGAGTAGCATCCGGTTACCTAGAAAAACGGCGATTACGATGGCCCCCATCATCGCCATCGTTAATAGTAAGAAATTCCGGCACAACAGCCAGTTTGTGCCAGCGAGCATGCGGGTCTGAGGCACACTCACCAACAGGTAAAGATCAGGCGACGGAATCGCATCCAGATTCAACTGTCGGTAGGCCAGGAGTAAGGGTGTGCCGTCAGGCCCCAAACATTTCATAACCCCGGATACCGACAGCCCGGAAACCTCGTCCCATAATGATTTAGGGATGGGCTGGCCCAGAGCGCTAGCGGAGGCTTGAACCGGGTAGCGATACAGGAGGAGACCACGCCGGTCTGTAATCGACAGGGATGTGCCATCGGGAAAGCGTGTACGGTCAAATTCGATCCCCCATGTGTCCAATTGTGCGGTTTTGCCGAGAAAATAATTAGGGGCATTCTGGCCGTGGGTGATTGGGAGTGCGAAATGGATCATAGGATTTGCATAGGCGACACTCATGACTAGGCTTCCCACTGCAAAGCATTGATGTTGTATAACTTGTCTAGTGATATCGAGCCGCGACATGTTGATTTTTCCGACGAGTTCTGATCTTCCTGCGCTTACGACTTCACCACGGCGATTGAAAACGAAGATATCCAACAGCCGTTGGCTTTGGAGGAGGGTATTAAAAGCCGACTCCAGTTTCTGGTCGTCGGATTGCAGGCCTGGGACTTGGGCGAGCGATGCGAGCGAGAGTTGTGTCTGACGGTTAAGACGCTCCACCCAATTGGCCGTTTGCGCCGCAAGTTGGTCGGCTTGGTCCTTGGCCACTTGAATCTGGGCGCTTCGGCTTTCTAAGCTACCATAAAGGATGATGCCCAAGGACGGCATGGCGCTGATGATGACCACCAGGATCAGGTTCCTCCGAATCGAACCTTTAAAAAACAGTCCAATCCTTTGGTAATAGTTCCACATCAAGAAGATTAGGAGTCCAGCGATGGCGGTTCCAAACACCCAGCCCTGCGGATGTCTTATGGAATGCCAGTTATATGGAGTAATCCAGCGCCGCCTTATTGTGTCGTGCTCAGTTGCTGACACGGTGGCCAGCGACTTCGCTAGAATGGCACCCAATTGAGGCCAGTCGTTTCGTGACGAAAAACAATACTGGTTGGTGATATCCACAAAAACGTTGGCTCCCGCTTCGGAAGCTGTGTTTGTCTGAATTTTGGGAGTGAAGTAAGGTGGTGTGAAGTCCAGGAATCTGGAACGTTCATCGGTTTGAGAGACTGTGACCAAAACATCTACATCCCGGTTCCTGGCGGCATCCAGAAGTTGCGACCAAGACGGGTAATGAACCAGTGTAAAACGAATCCCCAACCTGCGCTCAATCATTTGAACATAATCCATCCCCAACCCCTCGAACCGGTTGGTGCCGTCGAGTTGCATGACTAAAGGAGGCAATTCGCGTACACCGAGGCTTAGAACTGGATGATCTGTGAGCCATTGTTTCTCGGTTTCGCTAAAGATCGACTCTACCCCTCCTGCACGGCAAACGAATACCATCAAGGAAATGCATAGGCAAACCCTCATGATCAATTGACCAACGACGACAGGGAAGGTCACGGTGGGCATAGCGGTGGACGTTCCTGCTCGTAGTTCCTCCTTCTGCAAATCAAGTTCAAACCGATCCACTCCCAGTTCGTGGAACATCCACCGAATTTCTTTGGATGACAGCGTCTCAATATTTTCTGGCGACTGAGCTTCTTTTTCCCGGGCAATTTCGTCGGCTCGTTGCATCAGGCTGGAAGTGGGCTCTTTATTTGTCATTCTATTGGGCCGTCTTTAGGCTGAACCTGACAGAAGGATCAGTCACAATCGCTTTGTTTTTTGCACAATCACCCATTTGTAATCCTTTCAGCATTCCTGTTTAGCACTCGAAAAACCGCTTCGCTTAGTTGCTCATATTGATACGGCTTGCTCAAGAATGCTTGGGGCAGTTCGGAATGGGGACCTGCCATCACCTGTGCCTCACTGTAACCGCTTGATAGAATTACCGGTATGTCGGGCGCAAGTTGGCGCAAAGCCGTCAATGTCTGCCATCCATCCATTCGAGGCATGGTCAAATCGCATACCACAAGACGAATTTCGTCCTGGTGCTGACGGAACACTTCCACAGCATGGACACCATCCCAGGCGTCCATTACTTTGAATCCCATGCCCTTAATGGCAGTTGTAAGCAAATCGCGCAGAGTTATTTCATCATCGACCACCAGCACTGTACCGTTCCCTGTCGCTTTCGATGCTTGGGTTTGCACCACTGGAACTTGCTTCCAGGGAACCTGCT
>CAIMMA010000377.1 GCA_903842475.1 uncultured bacterium | reverse complement strand
GAGCGATGGCAGAGAAGACGAGGAAAAAAGTGGCGTGCCCGACAGATAACAACGTGCCCAACGAATAAATGCGCCCCCCTATGGACAGAGGAACTGGAAAACACGTATAATTCGATTAATGGCATCCTGGCAGGAGGGCGCCTTGTGCAAAAAGAACGAATAGGGTCCTGTTGTTGCGGCCAACTCGCGGTAACCTTTAGGTTTCTGGACCGAAATTTCTCGCCGCCGCTTGAAATGACATGATAGATCCAACATTTTTTTACTTGGGAAACCAGAACCTCTTGTGAGGCCACCCCTTGTTTCAAAAAGCTCATGCTATTTTTATAACATTATACTGGAGATGCTGATGCGCTCACCGCTTGCCCTACATGCTGTTATTCCTCGACTGCTCACCATTCTCTTCACCCTCCTGGCGATCACGGCCTCGATGACGGCCACCGCACAGGCCGAAACCATTCGTTTCGCCCCTCTCCCCATGGAAAACCGGGAAACGGTGGTCAAGCAGTACCGCCCCATGGTCCTGTATCTGGAAAAGACGCTCAATGTGACCATTGAATTCGTCTTTACCGAGAACTACGCTGACATCATCAATAACTTTGCCAAAGGTCAGATCGATCTCGCCTACCTGGGGCCGCTGCCTTATGTGGAGCTGCGGGCCAAGGTAGGCAAGGCCGAACCGCTGGTTCATTTCAACGAGTCCTCCGGGCAGCCGATGTACACCTGCGCCATCGTCACCCTGGCCGACTCGCCGCTGAAGCTCCAGAAACTTAAAAACAGCAAAATCGCCCTGACCCAACCCCTTTCCACCTGTGGATATCTTTCAGTCAATGGCTTGTTGAAGGAGCAAGGCAGCCGTCTGGAAGACAACCGCTACACCTATCTGGACAAGCATGACGCCGTGGCCTTGGCCGTGGTGCGCGGCGAATATGACGCCGGTGGTCTGAAAACCGCCATTGGCAAAAAGTACAGCCACCTGGGATTGAAGATCGTCGCCGAGACGGCCCCCATGCCCTCCTTTGGCATGGTGGGCAACCGAGCAACCATGTCCACCGCCACCATGCAGGCCGTGCGCGAAGCCCTGATCAAACTGGACCCCGTTGCTGCGGACAAGGAGATGCTGGCCTCGTGGGGGGATAATCTCCGTTACGGGGCGGTTGCCGCTGCGGATAAGGATTACGATGTGGTCCGCAAGTTCAAGGGTACCGGCCAGATCCCCACTGCTAACAAGAACCAATGAACCGCCAACGCTGGAAGATAATCGAAGACCGTTTCGGGTTTCCGGCCCTGGTGCTCTGCTGCACGTTCAGCATCATCTTCTTCCTGTACACCAACTGGCAGCTCAAGGAAAAAACCCACTTTTCAGAACATCAGGCCATTCTTGATACCGCCTACCGCGCCAGTGTGCAGATGTACCGCCTGGCCATGGAAGGGGTGTATACCAATGCCCTGAACACGCCCCAAGTCCTCGAAATCCTGGAGCAGGGATTTGATGCCCAGGATGAGGGCCGCGACCTGGCACGGGGGCGGCTGTATCGGCTGCTCTACGGCTTCTACGACACCATGCGACAGCAAAATCTCCTGCAGCTGCAGTTTCACCTGGCTGATGGCACCAGTTTCCTCCGCTTTCATCAACCCGAACGATACGGCGATCAACTCTTCGACGCCCGTCCGGGAGTGCGGATCTGCAACGCCGAGCAGCGCATCGTCCAAGGGCTGGAAAACGGCAAGACCGGTTCCGGCTTCCGCTATATCTTCCCTTTGAACCGCAACGGACGCCATTTGGGCAGCGTAGAGGTGGGCGTCACGGTCAAATCCATCCTCGATGCCCTCAAGGACCTCGACCCCAAACGGGAATATGCCTATGTACTCAGCAAGGACCTGGCCGAGGAACACCTCTTTTCCGAACAAAAGTGGCTGTACAGTCAGGCCGCCCTCCATCCCAACTATCTCATCGAGGATGCCAATGCCGTTCTGCCCAACAGTCCGCCCCCTCTGTCCGGTGAAGCCAAGGAACTCAACAGGCTGCTGAGCGGCAGGCCGGAGGTGCGGCGCGCCATGGGTGACGGCCAGGCACTGACTGTCTCGGCAACCCTGCCGGATTCCTCCTACACCGTCTCGCTGCTGCCCATGCACGACGTCGGCCAGCGGCTGTCGGGATATCTCGTCACCTATAATCAGGATCCGCTGGTCGGCAAGTTCCGGCAGGAATTCTTTCTCCTCGTCGCCTCGGCCTTTGCCGCACTGGTTCTGATCTTCACGTTGGTTGGGCGCTTAAATATGCGTACCCGTGCCCTGGCAGCCTCCAAGCAGAATCTGGAGGCGACCCACAATGCCCTGGCCGACGGGGTCTATGTCCAGGATTTTGCTGGAATCATCAGCGAGGTCAATCCGGCGACCTGCAGTCTGCTCGGCTATACACGGGAAGAATTGCTGGGACAGGAAGCGCACGACCTGTTTCACCGGGACGCGGAACAGGGTAAAACGCCCAAAACAGCATGCCCCTTCCATCGTCACATCCAAAAGGGTGAATCCTACGACGGCGAAGAACTCTTTGAGGCCAAGGACGGCAGGGTGCTCACGGTCGAGGTGTCCAGCCGTCCGATCATGCAAGAGAAGAGGGTTATCAGTTCCGTGACCGTCTTCCATGACATCACTGCACGCAAAAAGACCGAGGCTGCCCTGCGCCGGAGCGAAGAGCTCGGGCGCAAGCT
>CAIMMA010000376.1 GCA_903842475.1 uncultured bacterium | reverse complement strand
GGTGAATATACGATCCACCAGGCAGATGTCAGCGGACTCGGCCGGGACAAAACTGCCCAGATGGGCCAGGAGTACAATCAGGGCTGTCTGGCGAAGTACCGTGGATTTGCCGGCCATGTTGGGGCCTGTAATAATCAGCAGTTCGTTGTTCTGCTGATCCAAATGGACATCATTGGGCACGAATCGGCCGGGTTCCATAGCCCGCTCAATGACCGGGTGTCTACCTTCGGTGATGGTGATCGAGTGCACGGAGTTGATCGTTGGCCTGCAGTAGCGGTAGCGACTGGCAATTTCGGCAAAGCAGGAGATAACGTCAATTTGGGCCAACAGGTCGGCGGTGGCGAGGAGGCGTTGGTTGTGTTCAACCAGTTGGCCGCGAACCTCGAGAAAGAGGGCGTATTCCAATTCCAATCGCCGTTCCTGCGCGGTGAGAATTGAATTTTCCAGTTCCTTCAATTCTGGGGTGATAAAACGCTCGGCGTTGACCAGGGTTTGCTTACGGATGAAATAATCCGGCAGGGCATCAGCCTGACTGCGGCTGACCTCAAAATAATAGCCGAAGACCTTGTTGTAGCCCACCCTGAGTTTCCCTAATCCGGAACGTTCACGTTCAGCGTTCTCCAAGTTGAGAATCAATTTTTTGCCGTCACGAAGGAGGAGGATGAGATGATCGAGCTCGGCGTTGTAGCCCTCTCGGATCAGACCGCCTTCTCGCAAGGTGATCGGGGCATCGTCGCGGATGGTGTTATCGATGAGCAGGTGGAGGTCAGCCAGGATATCGAACTCCGAGGCCATGGTGTGCAACAGTGGCGAAGAACGGCCTGCAAGCATCGCCTGCAGGGCCGGTAGTTGCGCCAGAGATGTCTTGATGGCACTCATGTCCCTGGCATTGCCGTGGCCCAGCACCAGACGGCTGCAGAGACGTTCAAGGTCGTAAACCGAATCGAGCAAAGTCCGCAGGCTAGTTCTGGTTTCGGCGGGGCTGATCAACTCCTGGACGCTGTCGAGTCGGGCATGGATTTGTTCCTTATCCTGTAAGGGGAAAAGCAGCCAGCGCCGCAGGAGGCGAGCCCCCATCGGGGTGGCGGTCTGGTCGAGAATCGACAACAGGGAGCCGTCCCGCTGCCCGCCGATGAGGGTTTCGGTGAGTTCCAGGTTGCGCCGGGAGGAGTCGTCAATGATTAGATATCCGCTGTGGTTGAGGGGGCTAATCCGGGTAATATGGGACAGGTCTGATTTTTGCGTTTCCCGCAGATAGAGCAACAGGGCGCCGGCAGCGTTGATTGCCGTTATAAAGCTTTCGCATCCGAATCCGGCCAGACTGGTGGTGCGAAAGTGCTCGGTCAGGGCTGTTTGTGCGGTTCGGGCTTCGAAATGAAAATCAGGACGACCGGTGAGGCAGAGCTGACCCAGTTGGGTGGTCAGCAGTCCGGTCAAGCTGGCCCAATCTTCCATTTCGGATTGAGCGATCAGGAGCTCAGCGGGGCGCAAGCGGGTGAACTCGTCAATCAGGGGCGCCGGATCCTTGAGCGAGAAGGCAACCTCGCTGACCTGAAAGCGGCCGGTGGAGATGTCGATAACGGCAAGTCCGGCCACCATCTCCTTGGCTGACTTTCGGTTGATCGAAAGGGCGCAGACATAACAATCTGACTTCGCGTCGAGGAGTTGATCATCGGTGGTCACTCCAGGAGAGACTACCCGAACCACCTCACGCTTGACGATGCCCTTAGCTTCTTTGGGGTCTTCGACCTGCTCGCAGATGGCTACACGGAATCCGGCCTTGATCATCTTGCCGAGATATCCGGTCACCGCATGAAAGGGGACGCCGCACATCGGTATCTTGTTGACTTCGTCCTTGGCGCTGCGGGAGGTCAGGGTTATGCCCAGCACTTTGGCGGCAGTAACGGCGTCGTCAAAGAACATCTCGTAAAAATCACCCATGCGATAGAAAAGGATGCT
>CAIMMA010000375.1 GCA_903842475.1 uncultured bacterium | reverse complement strand
CAACGCATTTACTGTAGCCCCACAAAGACCGATGTCACACCATCACCTTCGACAACGGCAAAGAATTCGCTGGGCATGAACGCAGAGCAGCGGCGCTCCAGACTTCGATCTATTTTGCCCATCCCTATCACTCATGGGAGCGCGGCTTGAACGAAAACAGCAACGGTCTTTTGCGGCAGTATTTCCCCAAGCGCATGGACTTGAGCAATATCAGCGAGGAGCAGGTGCAGCGAGCGGTCGACCGACTCAACCATCGACCGCGAAAAGTATTGGGATATCGTTCGCCGCATGAGGTATTCTTCGCGACAAAAGTGAGCTATACCAAGCCGCCGCTAGCTGTTGCACTTCAGAGTTGAATCCGCCCCTCTTATTTTTGCCATGAGATAAGAATACCTTTATCGGTCATGTGCCCTTTCATTTTCTTGTCATTTGTGAATTCTATTCCCAAGTGGTGCTAAGCCTGCTGACGCACTGCAGCTATTAATGAACTTGGCTCAGGGGCGCGTTTGACGACTAGAACGGCACAGGAGATGCCAAGGACCACGCGGTCCGTGGTCTGTCCCGCAATCTTCCGCGGCAAACCCTTGCGCTGGTCATTGCCGATAATGACCAGATCGGCTTCGGTTTCCCCTGCGGCGTCAATGATGGCGCGATCAGGTGTCTTGCCGATGACGACAAGGGCATTAGCTTCAATCCCCTCCGTTTTGAGCAAACCAAGTTTATCGGCCATTTCCTTCTCGACCTTATCACGCTGGGATTCGTTAGAAACTCCCGAGAGTAAGGTCACAGGCAGTTTTGAAACCTTGGCAATTTGGATGGCAACTTCGATAACGGTTTCGCTGATCCGACTGTCATCGACGGCAACCAGTATGTGCTTCTGCCACGGCTGAACCTGCCAATTCGCCACCAGGACATGACAGGGGGATCCGATCAAGATCTGCTCGGCAATGTCGCCGATCAACCGTTCCTTCATGTCGCCGCGCAGAGGGCGGCGCCCGATGATGAGAATATTGGTGTGGGCCTTTTGGGCGGTGGACACAACCTGTTCCACCGGGTCCTTGCCATAACTGACCCAAGTCTCGCATTCCACTCCAGCAGCCCCTGCCTTCTTTTGGGCAAGGGTCAGACGTGCCGTGGCAATTTCATCCGCCCTCGGCGATTCGACACTGGTCATCACATCCAGCTTGACGCCAAAATCCCTGGCGAGAGCAATGGCGACATCTTCAGGGGCGTGACTGAAGGCACTGCCGTCGGTAGCAAGCATAATGCGCTGACGGCGCAATCCGCCAGGTAAGACGCCGATTTGACACTCTTCAAAGAGGCGCACCTTGCATGTGCGACAAATATCCGGATTGAGCTTCCAATAAATGGCACTGGTGACATGGGTCATGACCGGGAAAAAGGCATCTTCGCCAAAATCTTTGAGATAGTCGCCCTGGCGCAGGAATTCGTAAATGGATTCCTTCAGACGATAGAAATATATCCCTCCCCCTTGGCGGCGTCGACGGCGTGCCTCTGAGGCCAAAGCTTCCGCACCGGCAATATCAATATAATTAAAACTAGCGGCGGCGATTAACACGGATTTACATTGCGGGTTTTCGACGTCAATACTGCGCAGAGCCTGTTGAACATGGCTGGCTGAACCGAAAAAGACCGGGCCATTGATCCTCACTATTTTCAACTGCGGACATTCCGGTTCATTGTGGGCGATTACAAAATGATAGGCGCCAGCTTCGTTAGCCGGCACCATTGGCATAATTTCCGGCTTTGAGGCACGATAAAGGTAGACCACCAGCGACAGGAACACGCCGCTAAAAATGCCAGCTTCAATATTGATCAAGGTACCGCTGAAAGTGCAAAGTAAAATGACCGCCTCAGCTTTACTGGTCTGCCAGATGTGGCGAATCTGATGGAAATCAATAAGCCCCCAAGCAACCAAAAACAGAATTCCGGCCATGGCGGCATTCGGTAGATAGGCGGCCAAATGCCCGACCAACAACAGCAGTAGCAGTAACAGTATTGAGGCAAAAACTGATGCCAGCGGGGTTTTGGCACCTGCCTCGAAATTGACGCCACTGCGATTGAAGGAGCCGGACGAAGCATACCCGGAGAAAAAACTGCCAATGACATTGGCCAGTCCTTGACCGATGAACTCCTGGTTACCATCAATACACTGCTCGGAACGCACTGAAATGGCACGGGCGATGGCCACGGCCTCGGTCAACCCCAGCATAGTGATGACGAGTGCCGGACCAAAGGCAAGACGGAGGCTTTCCAGAGACAGAACGGGGTGAGACACTGGCGGCAAATGGGCCGGCAAGGCCCCCACGGTGCGAATCCCGGTGGCGGTCGTGCCTAGCCAGTAATTCAGCAAACTCGCCACGACGCTGCCGAAGACCATGGCAGCAACCATAAACGGAATTTTAGGGCAACAGCGTTTGATGACGATACCGGTGGCCAGGGTCACGAGGCTGATGCAAAGCACCGGCCAATGAATACTGCCGATTTGCAGGAATAACTGATGTAGGATTTCGTGCAAAGGTGCGCCACGTACGACTTCAATTCCGAAAAAATTGCGGATTTGGCTCGCAGCGATAAGCAGGGCTGCGCCCGCGGTGAAACCGATAATAACGCTGTGCGAGATAAAATTGACCAGAGCGCCCATGCGTGCCAGCCCAAGCACCAGTTGAAACACTCCGGTGAGGAAGGTCAGGGTCAGAACCATGCTGATATACTGTGCCGAACCCGGTTCATAGTGCGTTGATAACACAGCGAAGATCGCTACTGATATTGCCGTGGTCGGCCCAGAAACCAAGTGCAAACTAGAACCGAACAAAGCAGCAATCACGGTCGGCACCATGGCGGCGTACAATCCGTATTCCGGCGGCAATCCAGCAATGGTGGCAAAAGCCACGCCCTGTGGTAACACCACCAACGCACCAGTACCCCCGGCTACAAGGTCGTCGCGCAATGTGTGTCGATTGACCATCGGCCACCAGCGCAGGAAGGGGAATAGACTGTGCAAATTGAAAAATGGAATGTTCATTGGCAAAAACCTGTTCTAGGATACCGTCTTTCGGTCGCGCATGGGGGAGAGCATGTCAGGAGATATATGAGCCATGAATGCTAGCAAATTTGCCGCATACATCGAAGCGTTTTCGGAAAAGTTAATCGCGGTTGTTAAAGTTTGGTTGCAATTGAATAAACATCCTTTTCAGGGTACTAATCAAGGGTGTTCCGCCTCAGTTGGAAATGGACATTCAGGCTGTTTGCATTAAGGGGTTATGGGGGGGCCGCGTTATCTCTCT
>CAIMMA010000374.1 GCA_903842475.1 uncultured bacterium | reverse complement strand
GAAACATGACGCTCTGGGTGCTCATGCGCGAGACGAGATCGGGATCACCGCTGAATTAAGTGCACAGCCGATCCAGGCGGCCTTTTATTCAGCGGCTTCATTTTCTATGGGTGCGGCTGTTCCGGTTGTGACAACTATTTTAGCTCCAGTTTTTTTGTTGATGTGGCTTGTGCCGATCCTAGCGACTGCTCTGTTAGGCGCTTTAGGAGGGATTGCAGCTGCCACTGGGGGGGCGCCAGTTTTTCGTGGAGCCGTAAGGGTATGTTTCTGGGGTTCGGTAGCGATGGTGATAACCGCTGCAGTCGGCAAGTTCTTCGGGGCTACTATACAATTCAATATCGGCCAGATACTATGATTATGTTCTCCGTCGGCAACGATGGTCCCAAACAGTGCGTGACGCTTAACCAAGGGGTTATTACCGTCGATGGTACCCTTGAAATTGACAAGACCGTGGAGGCGTCCATAAGGGCTTGCTACAGCATGGTCGGTAACGACCCTGAGCATGGAGACCCCGATTACAACGTTGCTATTGCGCTGATACAACAATTTGGCGGGAGGATTATAAATTATGAACCTGATTCATCCAGATCATGAAACAAGTGACTGACGGAATCATCATAGATGCGGGGAAGGTCTTTATAGCTCGGAGGGGGCCGAAGAGTTCCTTGCCCGGGTCATGGGAGTTTCCTGGTGGGAAGGTGGAGATACAGGAATTGATAGCTCTTGCGACTACTGTATTGTTGATAGAGAGACGCTACCAATAAGGTTGCTAGCAGGGTGAATAAATATTCAAATCAATAAATCTAACCAGAAATAACCATGCTCTAGATAGGTGGGTGCCACTCGGCCGAAATGAACAGTAAGATGCATTGATGAAGGACAACCAGGCATGGACAATGATATCAAGAACATAAACGCCAAAGGCTTTTGGTGGAAACGGTTCTTTTATAATGTTACCGGAGCGAACCTTGATTATGAAGTAGGCCCTAATTGGTTTGCCTCGGTGATGGGTACAGGAATTATCGCCAACGCCGCCGCATCATTGCCACTCTTCTCCAATATTCTCAGTGAGTTCTCCCTTGTTATTTGGTGCCTTGCTTCCTTAATGCTGATCGGTCTCGTGCTAGCAACGAGTTCGTTCCTGTTTCGGCAGCAGAATGCATGGACTCGACATTTCCGGGATCCCATGATGGCGCAATTCTATGGGGCACCACCGATGGCCGCACTTACTGTGGCTGGAGGGGCTCTTCTGGTGGGCCATAATCTAATAGGCCAGGACCTTGCTCTAAAAATTGCCTGGTCCTTGTGGATCATAGGCACTATTGGGGGCTTTTGCTCAGCCGTCATCATTCCGTACCGCCTGTTTACCACATTCACGGTGCGCTCTGACTCGGCCTTCGGGGGTTGGCTCATGCCGGTCGTCCCTCCCATGGTTTCCGCTACCATTGGAGCCATGCTCGTTCCCTACACTCCCGAGGACGTGATGCGACAGACGCTCTTTTACCTATGCTATTCCCAGTTCGGCCTGAGTCTTCTGGCCGCGCTGATCATCATTTCGATGATCTGGAGTCGGTTGGCGCATCACGGGACTTCGGGTACCTCACGCGTTCCGACCTTGTGGATCGTTCTCGGGCCCTTGGGACAATCCATGACAGCCGCCGGAATACTCGGCACCGTTGCACAAGGAGCTGTTCCGGATGAAATAGCCCGTGGCTTTGAATTGTTTGCAGTGTTCTATAGTGTTCCCATCTTCGGGTTTGTTATCCTCTGGACCTGCTTAGCGATTCTTTTGACCCTCCGGGCCCGCCAAAGAAATATGAAGTTTGCCCTCACCTATTGGGCGTTTACCTTTCCGGTTGGAACTTGCGTCACCGGCACCGCGCAACTAGCGCATCATACCGGTCTTCCCCTGTTTGCATTGGCCAGCGTCATTTTTTTTATAGGGCTGCTCGCAGCATGGGCGGCGGCTGCCTTCGGCACGACCAGAGGAATGATAACGGGGCTTCTTTTCCGACCACCTTCTGCATCGACAGGCCCCATCATCTCTGTAAAGGAATCTAGCAATCTTTAAATTTACATAGGAATTTACACACATTAATAGCTATATCCGATCTGAAAGGCTCCCGCCATGCAACACATAATCGTTTATTTTTCACCCGCCGGGTCAACGCGACTAGTCGCTAAAACCATCCACAGACGCTTAACGGAACTTGACCAAGAGGTTGTACTCATTGACCTCAGCGCCAAAAATCGAACAACAGTGGATAAAACCATCCTGGTCGTTCCTCCCTGCTGTTTGTGGATCGGATCTCCAGTCTACTGTGACCATGCCG
>CAIMMA010000373.1 GCA_903842475.1 uncultured bacterium | reverse complement strand
GGCATTGTCATGACCGATGCTCAAGGCAATATCGAGTTCGTCAACCCGGCCTTCGAGCAAATGACGGGTTATCTTCGGGGTGAGGTTGTCGGCCGGAATCCGCGTATTCTTAAAAGCGGCAACCAGGACGAAAATTTTTATCGTGATCTCTGGAACACCATCTCCAGCGGCCACACCTGGTCGGGGCGGTTGGTCAACAAACGTAAGGATGGCAAGCTGTACACCGAAGAGACAAGCATCTCGCCGGTACGCGAACCCTTGGGACAAATCGTCAATTATGTCGCGGTCAAACGCGATATCACCCAGCATCTCCAACTGTCGGGCCAACTGCAGCAGTCCCGGAAAATGGAAGCGATTGGCCTGCTGGCAGGCGGCGTGGCCCACGATTACAACAACATGCTCAGCGTGATCCTCGGATATGCGGAACTGGCCCTGGGAAAGGTGGAGCCGGGCGAACCGCTGCATGATGACCTTGAGATCATCATCACGGCTGCAAATCGTTCGGCGGACATAACCCGGCAATTACTGACCTTTGCCCGCAAGCAGACGATTGTTCCGGTGGTCCTTGACCTCAATCAGACCGTGGAGAATATGCTCACCATGCTCCGGCGACTCATCGGTGAGGACATCGATCTGGCCTGGCTGCCCAAGACTGGGTTGTCGGCCATCAAGATGGATCCCACCCAGATCGATCAAATCTTGGCCAATCTGTGCGTCAATGCCAGGGCTGCGATTACCGGCGTTGGCAAAATCACCATCGAAAGCGGCAACGCTGTTTTTGACGAGACCTACTGTGCGGATCATTTTGGATTTGTTGCAGGGGAATATGTGCTGCTGGCGGTCAGCGACGACGGTTGCGGGATGAACAAAGAAATTATCGGCCACATTTTCGAGCCATTTTTCACCACCAAGGAAAAAGGGCAGGGGACTGGCCTGGGGCTTTCTATAGTGCATGGCATTGTCAATCAGAATAATGGGTTCATCAACGTGTACAGTGAGCCGGGCAAAGGAACGACGTTTAAAATCTATCTGCCCCGGTTCGTTGATCATAACGTTGTTACCGAGCAGGAAAAGAAAACGGACATCCCCTTAAGCCGCGGTGAGACCGTGCTGGTGGTGGAGGATGAACCGGCGCTCCTGATGATGGCCAAGATGATGCTGGGGAAATTAGGCTATCAGGTGCTGGCAGCTGGTACCCCGGGGGCGGCCATTGCCTTGGCCGAGGAACACGAAACCCCGATACATCTGGTGATAACCGACGTGGTCATGCCGGAAATGAACGGCCGGGAACTGGCGGAATGGTTGCAATCTCTTTATCCAAGCATGAAAGTTTTGTTCATGTCCGGCTATACCGCCGACGTCATCGCCCACCGGGGCGTCCTGAAGGAAGGGGTCCATTTTATCCAGAAACCGTTTTCGATAAAAGACCTGGCGGTCAAAGTGCGCGATGTCTTGCAATAACAACCAGGGAGGCGTGCATCATGAGTAAAGAGGACAAGATCAAGGGCATGGGATCGATTCTCCACCCGCAGGGCGTCGCCTTCCGCGTGTGGGCTCCCAATGCACTGCAGGTGTCCGTCATCGGATCGTTCAACGACTGGGACGGCGCCAAGCATCCCATGGCAGCGGAGGAACACGGTTTCTGGTACGTCGACGTCAAGAATGCCCATGCCGGCGATCAGTATCGATTTCTCCTGACCACGCCAGCGGGCGCGTTCAAACGGATCGATCCGTATGCCCGTGAGGTGACCAACTCCATCGGCAATGCCATCGTGCACGATCCCAGCTTCGACTGGCAGGGAGATGATTTCCAACTCGCGCCGTGGAATGAGCTGGTCATCTACGAATTGCATGTCGGCACTTTCAACGACCAGGACGACGTCAAACAACCCGGCGAGTTTGCCTCGGTTTCGGCACGTCTGGGCCATTTGAAAAAGCTCGGCGTCAACGCGATCCAGATCATGCCGATCGGCGAGTTTTCCGGTAACCGGTCGTGGGGCTACAATCCCTCCCACATTTTTTCGGTGGATAGCGATTACGGCGGTTCGTTGGCGCTGAAACAGTTTGTCAAGCGCGCCCACCAGGAGGGCATCGCGGTGATTCTCGATGTGGTGTACAACCACCTGGGTCCCACCGACCTTGATCTCTGGCAGTTCGACGGCTGGAGCGAGAACAATCGCGGCGGCATCTACTTCTACAATGACGAACGGGCCAACACCCCCTGGGGGGAAACCCGTCCGGATTACGGGCGGAGCGAGGTGCGTCAATACTTGCTCGACAACGTCCTGATGTGGCTTGCGGAATACCGCTTGGACGGGCTTCGCTTCGACTGCACCCAATTCATCCGCACGGTCAACGGTGCCGACGCCCAGGACGACCTGCCCGAAGGCTGGAGTCTGCTGCAGTTGATCAACAGTCAGGTTGCGGCGCAGTTCCCGGGCCGGATCACCATTGCCGAGGATCTGCAGAGCAACAAGTGGCTCACCAAGGATGTTGGCGCCGGTGGAGCGGGATTTGGCTCGCAGTGGGACGCCATGTTCGTCCACCCCATCCGCCAGGCGGTGATCACGCCTAAGGACGAGCAGCGCTCGCTGGACGCCATCCGCGATGCCATCTCCTACCGCTACAATGACGACGCCTTCGACCGGGTCATCTACAGCGAATCGCACGACGAGGTGGCCAACGGCAAGGCGCGGGTGCCGCAGGAGATCAGTCCGGACGACCCTAAAGGCTGGTACGCCCGAAAACGTTCAACCCTTGCTGCTGCCATGGTCTTTACCGCTCCGGGCCTCCCCATGCTGTTCCAAGGACAGGAATTTCTTGAAGGCGGCTGGTTCCGTGACACGGTCCCGGTCGATTGGGACCAGCGCGACGAATTTCACGGCATCGTGCGGCTCTACCGCGACCTCATTCGTCTGCGCCGCAACGTTGATGGCTTGGCGCGCGGCCTCTGCGGACAGCACACCCAGGTCTTTCATTTGGATAACGAACGCAAGATCATCGCCTTTCATCGTTGGGACAAGGGCGGACCAGCGGATGACGTGGTGGTGGTTGCCAATTTTGCCCATGAACCGCAGGAAGGCCATCGTATCGGCTTTCCCGCCGCCGGCACCTGGAAACTGCGGCTCAACAGCGACTGGCAGGGCTACAGTGACGACTTCAGCAACCATCCGAGTACGGAGGTTGTTGCCGAGGCAGGGGCCGGTGATGGGCTGGCCTGGCAGGGGGCCATTTCCATCGGTCCCTACAGTGTGTTGATTTTTTCGCAATAAAAGCGCTGTTTGCCCGGATGGAATGAATCGTCATGATCACCAATTCGGCCAATCACACAAAAAATCCACCAAGGAAGCAAGCAGGGCACGCATGGGAAAAACGACACCTCGCCTGGCAT
>CAIMMA010000372.1 GCA_903842475.1 uncultured bacterium | reverse complement strand
TGAACAGCATCTCTGGCTCTAAGGCCAGCATCCCATCCATAAGTTTCGGTATCGTTGCGTTTGCTGTCCATGCGAACAATTTTCAGATTGACTCCAGTCTCATAGAGCACCTCTCGAATCCCCCTCTCCATCTCGTCGCTCCACTCGTATCCCTGATGATAGGAGTCGACCCAGAGAATTTTCTTGCCAGTGTAGCCGCCAGGCGGTTGTTTTGTTCCTGCACCGGCGAGTTGTAATACCTCCTGGCCGATAACTGTGGCGGTTTTGAGTAGGGCAAGCGGTGGTACGATGGAGGCAGCTCTGGCCATCCTGAGGTTGAGGATAAGCTCGGCCCGGCAGTTTTCGCTGAGCGGAATTTCCGCGGGGCTGACCCCTTCGAGAATTCTCAAGGCTGTTGTTGCCGCGTAGGTCCCGTGCTCTTCCATTCTTTTAGCGACGACGAAGACGACGTAAGGCGCCATGAAACCATGATGCGATCCGGTCGGTATACGCGTATGGCGACTGAGAAAGAGTTCCGCCTCGATGCGGTCCCAATCCTTGATCCCGGTATAGTTGGAGATGTACAGCATGTCGACCTCCTCCTGCGCCTTGAGGAAAGCGGTTTTGAATTCATCCATGCTGGTCACCAGGTAGCTCTTCATGGTTCCCTTGAAAAATCGATGATTATAGATGTCGATGACCTTTCGTTCAGTCTCGACATTACCGCTCAGATAGCCGATACGCAGTCCCCTTGCATGACGCTGCAGATGCTCAAATAATTCGATGAGATCCACCTCCACCATGCCTGTGACGTTTTTGGCTGGATAACCGTAGATCGAGGCGTCCCAGTTCACCCCGCAGAACACAATCGGAATCCCTGTATTCAGAAGATAGGGAACCACCAGGTATTTTTGTGCATTGTCATCGGAGGCGATGACCACATCGGGAGCGAATTCTTTGACCATTGCAAGGGCCCGCAACCCCGCCTGTCTGCCGAAATCTTCCGTATCGTTGCGTTTGGTATCCATGTGCAATACCTGCAATTGCACTGCCCTGTCCTTAAGAACGGCTCGGATACCCCGCTCGATATCATCGTTTGCCTCATATCCTTCATGGTAGGAACTCACCCAAAGGATTTTTCGATCGAGGAACCGGCCGGCCGGCTTTTGTCCGCTCTCCGGTTTTGTGCTTTCCAACACCTTGGATTCGCCCAAGACTACTGAAGCAGCACCTGGCAATGTAGAGACAAAGACGAGGAAGAATACTATCAGCCAGGTAAGCAATCGATGTTTGTGATGCAAGCGATGGAACATGATTTTCCTCCGGGCGATATCGACATTTTCCATCATCCCAATTGCCCCATTGGGTCAAATCGGTTGTCGGGGGGACTCAGGCTTCCTGTGGTTGAGTCGCATCGTTTCTTTGGATGTCTCAGCATCCAACAAAACCCAACCAAGGAGAAGGCCATGAAGCTCATGTAAAATTCTATCATAGTTGCTGGGGGGGGCAAAATAGTTTCCTCTTCTGAACAGATGCATGCCGACACCGTTACCTGCACAGGAGGGGTGGCTGGTATCAATTCTGCAAATTGTCCAGGCTGAACGGTATATACAGAAAAACATAGTAAATAATCGATAGCCAGGGCGAATGCCTCTCGACAGGCACTTAGGCCCGAGCGTTTGCGGCAAAAGCGTATTACCGCCTTACGACAACGAGTGACCTACGTCGCGCCCTCCTGTCAGCCGCATGTACGGCGGATATGTGGGTCTTTTACTGCTGAAAAAACTCCCTCAGATTCAACAATTTCGCTAACTTTCAGTGAGTTCTCCACTGAAAGCCTT
>CAIMMA010000371.1 GCA_903842475.1 uncultured bacterium | reverse complement strand
TTCTTCCCACCACCCGCCAGGAAATGGCCAAACTGGGCTGGTCGCAGCTCGATGTCATCCTGGTCACCGGCGACGCCTATATCGATTCGCCCTTCATCGGGGTCAGCGTGATCGGCAAACTGCTGGTCAGTCAGGGCTTCAAGGTCGGGATCATTGCCCAGCCCGAGCTGCATGCGGGCGACGATATCGGCAGATTGGGCGAGCCTCTGCTTTTTTGGGGGGTCACCGGCGGCTCCATCGATTCCATGGTCGCCAACCGCACCGCCTCCGGCCGCCGCCGCAAAACCGACGATTATACCCCGGGCGGCCGCAACGATCGCCGGCCGGACCGGGCGGTGATCGCCTATGCCAATCTGATCCGCCAGTATTTCAAGCAGACCGCGCCGCTGGTGCTTGGCGGCATCGAGGCCAGCCTGCGCCGCATCGCCCATTACGACTACTGGGACAACAAGGTGCGGCGTTCCATCCTCTTCGACGCCAAGGCCGACTACCTGCTCTACGGCATGGCGGACCTGGCGGTGGTGGAGTTGGCCCGGACGCTGGCCGCGGGGCAGTCGCCGACCGCGATCCGCGGACTCTGTTATGCCACCGCCACGCCGCCGCCCGAAGGCCTGCACCTGCCGACCTATCAGGTGGTCGCGGTCAACAAGGAGGCCTTTGTCTCCATGTTCCGGACTTTCTATGAGAACAACGATCCGGTCACCGCCCGGACCCTGGTCCAGCAGCAGGACAGCCGCTTTCTCGTCCATAATCCGCCGCCGCCGCCGCTGTCCACCGCCCAGCTCGATGCGGTCCACGCCCTGGATTTTGAACGGGATCTCCACCCCTACCACCGGCAATCCGGCACGGTAACCGCGCTCGACACCATCCGCTTTGCGCTTGTCACCCATCGGGGCTGTTACGGGGAGTGTAATTTCTGCGCCATTGCCGTGCATCAGGGCCGGTCGATCCAGAACCGCAGCGTTGATTCGATTGTCGCCGAGGCGAAGATCCTGGCCGCCCATCCGGCCTTCAAGGGCACGATTGCCGATGTCGGCGGCCCGACCGCCAATATGTACGGGTTTGATTGCGCCCGCAAGGCGACCCATGGGGCCTGCCGGGATAAACGCTGCCTTTTTCCGACGATCTGCAAGGGCCTGAAGATCGACCATGGCGTGCAGGTCACGCTGCTGAAACGATTGCGGGAGATTGCAGGTATCAAGAAAATCGCGGTGGCCTCGGGCATCCGCTACGATATGATCCTGGCGGACCGGAAAAACGGATTGGCCTATCTGCGGGAAGTGATCCGGCATCATGTCTCCGGGCAGATGAAAATCGCCCCCGAACATTGCAACCCGGAGGTGCTGGCCGCCATGGGCAAGCCGGGGCCGGAACCCCTGCTTCGTTTCCGTCAGTTATTCAATGAACTGACCCAGAAAGAGGGGCTGGAGCAATTCCTGACCTATTATATGATCGCCGCCCATCCCGGCTGTACCCTGGCCGCCATGGAGGAGCTGCGGACGTTCGCCAGCCGGGAGCTGCATCTCCTGCCCCGTCAGGTGCAATTGTTCACCCCCGCCCCCTCCACCTGGTCGACCCTGATGTATTGGACCGAGACCAACCCCTTCACCCAGTCGCCTTGTTTTGTTGAAAAAAAACCGGAGGGCCGCGAACGGCAGAAGGCGGCGCTCATCGGTCCGTCCCCTCGTGCCGGCAAGCCACCGGTGTCCGTCCCCCCCAAGAAAGGCAAAAAAGGGCCGCGCTGATCTCGACGCTGCCGGTCAACGGTCCGGTTTGCTGACCCTTGCTCGGCTACTCCTTTTCGCCCCATCGCTTTCGCTGGAATTTTTCCAGCTGGGCCTGATAAAAGGCGCGATTGTCCGGGTCCAGGCGCAGGGCTCTGTTTTCGGTGGCCACGGCCTCGGCAATCAGCCCGTTGGCCCAATAGGCGGTGGCCAGGGTGTCGAGGATATAGGCCCGCTCCTTGAGCAGCGCGGCGGTCCGGGCCAGGGTCAGGGCGCGGATGGGGTCGCGGATGGAGGTCTCCTGGGCGGTGAGCAGCAGCCAGGCCAGGTTGTTGTTGACTTCGGCATTGGTCGGGGTCAGCTGCAGGGCTTTTTCATAGGCATCCACCGCTTTTTTTTCCATCTTGCGGCTTTGGAGAAAATCTCCCAGGAAAATGAGCCAGAGGCTGTTTTCCGGTTCCTGCCGCACCTTCTGCAGCAGCACCGCTTCGGCGTACCTGATCTCGTAATCGGCGGATGTTTTGCTGGTGTCCACCCGGTGCAGGGTCAGGACCAGCAGGCCGATGGTCAGAAAATAGAGGATCAGGCTGGCGATTAGTTTACGGTCATGGCGCTTGATGCGGCCGCGGTCGTGTTCGCATTGGGCGAGAAAGTCGATCCGTTCGCCGATGCCGAAATGATGCCAGTTCTTTTCGTCCCGGTTGCCGCCGCTGAGCCGGGCGATCTTTTCAAACGAGGCGATCAGCGGACGACTGGTGCCGATGGCCTTGAAGACGTACAGATCGGCCTGGCGTTCGAAATTGCGGATGAAATACCCGAACACAAAGCGAAAATACACCAGCATGAGCACCAGCAGCGGCGCGGTCGCCAGCGCGCCGAGCAGGGGTTCCGGCGCGATATGGAGCAGCGGCGGCAGGCGGTAAAAGAAATCGCTGGCCAGGATGAGGTGGGGCAAGGGCGACGCCAGGGCCCCGGCAAGCAAGCTGAATCCGAGGAACAGGGCAATGTAGAGCACCAGGTGGAGGTGCTTGACGTGGCCGATTTCATGGGCCAGGACGCTGTCGATCTCCTCCTCGGTCAGTGCCTCCAGCAGCGCCGGGGTAATCATCAGGTAGCGCAATTTCGGGAGGATTCCCATGATGCCCGCGGTCAGGATCTGGCCCTCGAACAGCGGCCAGTAGTAGATGTCGGAATAAAAGCCCTGGGCCCGGCAAAAGCTGACCAGCCGATCCCGCAACGGTCCGGCCGGCAAGGGGGTGCAGCCCCAGAGGCTGCGGACGAGCGGCGGAAAGGCCAGCACCAGGAAGAACAGGAACAGCACAAAGACGGTCAGGTCGCCCCAGGGCGGCCGCAGCAGTTTGGCCAGGGCGGGGATGGGGAGGGCCCGCAGCAGGTCGAAGACCAGAGAGAGGGTCAGCCAGGGCAGGACGATGGGCAGGTTGGCCTTGATGTTGGAGCGGATAAAGGCAAGGGTGCTGTATCTTCGCCCGAAAAGCTGCTGGTATCCCGGTCTGGCCTTGGTCCAGAGGATCGTCAGCAGGAGAAAGAAACAGCCCAGGCCGGCGATGTCGGTGAGTACCGGCAACCGCCCGTGGAAGGAAAGCGGCTGCAGATAGTATTTGAGATCAAGCAGGTAGACCAGCGCCATGAACACCACCACCGCCAGGATCGACAACCGTTTTTCGGTGGCGAAATACCTGGTGGGTTCGGCGCCCGCCTTGGCGAACCATCGACCGGCGATCCGGGCAAAGCCCCAGCTGATGCCGGCAAAGGCGGCCAGGGCCCAGAGCAGCGGGATGCCGGGTTTATCCGGCGGGGTGTTGGTGGAGAAGACAAAAATGGCCACCAGGAAATAGAGCAGGTTGTTGTAGAGCATGGGTGGTTCCGGTTACTCCTTCTGTCCGCGCCTGCCGACGGCCATCCGCTGGCCGGGCGACAGGGCAAGTGAAAACAAGGTCTATGGTATACACACCCGCACGGAAGCGCCAGAATCGTTTGGGCTTTGGTGCGGTTTTTTGGGGCAGTGCCCTGAATTTTCGGAAAAATATGAAAAATGGTTGACCTTTTTTTATTCTTTGGTATTATCTCGCGTTTACCGTAACATTCGGGCCTATAGCTCAGTTGGCTAGAGCCACCGGCTCATAACCGGTCGGTCCCTGGTTCGAGTCCAGGTGGGCCCACCATTTTTCGGTAGAGCGGATCTGTTTTTCCCCTCAGGCTTTTCCCCCTTTGCATAGCGACTACCTGAATTTGAATACGTTGAGCAGTTACCGACAACTATGGCTGAAACAACAGCGGGGCATTGCAAAAGATGCCTGAAAAGAGGTACATCACCAAGCGGATGTACCTCTTTTTCTTTATAGAGTAAAATAGAGTGCCTACGGTCCAAGAGTTCCTCGAAATTCTGCAGCATGTTACTCCGGAAAACCTGGCTGAAGACTGGGACAATGTCGGTCTTCTGATCGGCGACCCCCGACGGTCGGTCCATCGAATCCTGCTGGCGCTGGACCCCACCTCGGACCTGCTGGAATTCGCCCGCGCCGGCCGGTACGATCTGATCATCACCCATCACCCCGCCATTTTCCGGCCGCTGAAAGCGCTTCGCACCGACACCCCCACCGGCAGGTTCATCGCTGCCGCCCTTCGTGAAGACATCAGCGTGATTGCCTGCCATACCAATCTTGACGCCATTGCAGGCGGCGTCAGCGATATCCTGGCCGGCGCCCTTGGTCTCACGCAGATCAGACCGCTGGTCCCCTCGTCCAAGGGGTGCCAAGCCACCTGCGGCCTGGGCCGGATCGGCACCTGCCCGGTGCCGGTGTGCCCGGCGGATTTCCTGGCCAGCCTGCAGCGGGCCTGCGCACCGCCCTGGATGCTTGAGGCCGGGCCGCGGCCGCGGCAGGTGGCCACCGTTGCCGTCTGTGGCGGTTCCTGCTCCGATTTCGCCGAAACCGCCCTGCATCTGGGGGCGGATGTTTTTGTCACCGCCGAGGTCAAGCATTCCGTGGCCCGTTGGGCCGAGGAAGCCGGCTTGTGGATGCTTGACGCTGGTCATTTCGCCACCGAGAACGCTGCCATGGCGGGTTTCAGGAACCTGCTCCGGCAACAAGCCGCTGACTGCGGGTGGCCTTTAGAAATTGACACTGCGGGCCAACAGTCGCCCTTGCGGCTGGTCTGAACAGGCCCGCAGCCATTGCGGGTGTCCGGGCTCTGCCGACGTATGGTCCGGCGTACCGGGGCGCCCAGTTATTCATGCTACTTTTTGTCTACTAAACACTAGACCCACCGATCGAGGAGCTCATCATTGAAAGAGGAAATCGTTAAACTCATCAAGTTGCAGGCAATCGACAGTGAAATTGCCGGGTTCGACAACATCATCGCCGATCATCAGGCGGTCCTTGCCGGCCGTGAACAGGCGATCGTCGAAAAACAGGAGGCGATCACTGTTTTTCGCGGCAAGATCGAACTGCTCAACCAGAAACAGCAGGAGACCAAATCCGAGCATGATGAAGCCGGCATTCGGGTGAAGGATCGCCAGAACAAAATGATGCAGGTGCAGACCAGCCGGGAGCATCAGGCCTTGCTCAAGGAGATCGAGGAAAACAAACGCGTCTACAAGGAAACCGAGGATCGGGTTCTGCAGTTCATCGAACAGATCGAATCGCTGGAGGAAGAGGTCGCCACCTTGGAGAACCTGTGTTCGGGCGAACAGCAATTGCTGACGGAAGAAGTCGAAAAGGTTGAAAAAGAGATCAAGCGGATCGAGTCGACCAAGAAAGCCATCGTCAATCAGCGGGAAAAAGAGGCTGCAGCGCTGGAGGCCCCTTATCTGAAGCGTTATGCGATGCTGCTGGACAAGCGGGATCGGCTCGCGGTGGTTTCGGTCAACGTCAATGTCTGCCAGGGCTGCTATATGGCACTGCCGCCGCAGCAGGTTATCGAAATCCGCAAGGCTGAAAAGCTGCATACCTGCCCGACCTGCCAGCGCATCCTGTATTATAAAACCCCAGAGGACATGGCGGTTGAAAAGTAAGGAGCCGACCCGGGCCCAGATCCTGCGGACCCTGCTCGAGCACCTCGACGATGCCCAGCTGAGCCGGTTTTTTCCGGACCGGAATCCGGTGGATATCCGGCGGATTGCCGCTGGATCTGCCTCCGCAGCCACGCCCGAGGCCGAACCTGCCCGGTCAATTGCCGCCCCGGTTACCGCTGCGGACCGCTGCCGGCTGTTCACCGACGGTGCCTCGCGGGGCAATCCCGGAGAGGCCGGCGCCGGCGCGGTGCTGCTGGGGCCCGATGGCGGCGAATTAGCCGCTCGAGCGGTCTATCTCGGCACCTACACCAACAATGTCGCCGAATACAAGGCCCTGCTCATCGGTCTGGATGAGGCCCTGCGGCTCGGCTGCGTTGATCTGGAAATCGCCCTGGATTCCGAGCTGATTGTCCGCCAGATCCAGGGGCGGTATAAGGTTAAAAACGAGGCCCTGCTGGTGTTGTTCCAACAGGTGCGCGAGCGCCTCGCCCGGTTGGGCAAATGGTCGGTGGTCCATGTGCCGCGGGCCCTGAATGCGCGCGCCGACCAGCTGGCCAACAGGGGCATTGATCAAAAAGAACATTAAGGGTACGATCCTGCCCTCAGGTAACGGAATACAGGGTCGGAGGGCAGCCGTAAGGTTGCCAAGCTGCAGAGTTAAGGGGTGAATGCATGATCGCTCCGGTGCAAGCCGGAGAGGAAAGTCCGAACACCACAGGGTGCGGTGGTTCGTAACGCGAACGTCGGGCAACTGACGGAAAGTGCCACAGAAAAGACACCGCCGATGGGGCGTGCAAGCGCTCACAGGTAAGGTTGAAATGGCGAGGTAAGAGCTCACCGCCCCCATGGCGACATGGGGGGCAGGGTAAACCCCACCGGGTGCAAGACCAAATAGAGAGGCGTTTGAGGGCGGCCCGTCCAAAGCCTCCGGGTAGGTTGCAAGAGGTGCCGGGTGACCGGTATCCCAGTCAAATGATCATGGTCCGCCTCCGGGCGGGAACAGAATTCGGCTTATAATTCACCCCTTTTTTTTCTCAGAAACGCGTGTCAGATACTCTTACCAACCAGTTCCCGGCCGGGGTTATCATCCCGGCGGGGGGCATCGGTTCCCGCATCAATCATCCCCAACCCAAACAGTTCCTGTTGCTGGCCGGACTGCCCATGCTGGTGCGCACCTGTCGCGCCTTCCTCGAGCTGGACGTCATCCGCTGGCTGGTGGTGGCCGCGCCCATCGACCACTACCAGGCGACCATCGATCTGCTCCGCCAGCACCTCAGTCCTCGGGAAGCCGAGCGGGTGCTCTTTACCCCCGGCGGCGCGACCCGGCAGGATTCGGTGCTGGCCGGGCTCAAGCGGCTGCCCGCCGATATTTCCCTGGTCCTGGTGCATGATGCCGCCCGGCCCCTGGTGGATGGCGCGACCATCCGCCGTTGTCTCGAGGGGGCGGCCCGGCATGGGGCGGTGATTGCCGCCATCCCGGTGCAGGACACCCTCAAACAGGCAAGTCCCACGGGGCTTATTGAAAAAACCGTGGACCGCACTGCGCTCTGGCAGGCCCAAACACCCCAGGCGGCCAAGCGGGAGCTGCTCGAGCTGGCCTTTGCCGCTGCCGGTCGGCAACAGTTTGTTGGCACCGACGAAGCTTCACTGCTGGAGTTCGCCTCCATTCCGGTCCGGATAGTCGAGGGCAGCGCCCGCAACCTCAAGATCACCCGGCCTGGGGATCTGTCGGTGGCCGCGGCCCTGCTCCAGGAGGAGCCCATTATGAAAATAGGACATGGCTTTGATGCCCATCGCCTGGTCGAGGGCCGAAAGCTGATCCTCGGCGGGGTTACCATTCCGTATGCACTCGGACTGGACGGCCACTCCGATGCCGATGTCGTGGCCCATGCCCTGATTGACGCCCTGCTCGGCGCCCTGGGCGCCGGCGATATCGGCCGCCATTTTCCCGACACCGATCCCCAATACCGGGGGATCGACAGCCTGCTCCTGCTTGCTCAGGTTCAGCAATTGGCCGAGGCGCAGCACGTTCTGCTCGGCAACGCCGATATCACCATCGTCTGCCAGCGGCCCCGACTGGCACCGTATCTGGACGAGATGCAGGCGAATCTGGCCCGCTGCTGCCGGGTTTCCCCCTCGGCGATCAACATCAAGGCAACCACCACTGAAAAAATGGGCTACACCGGCCGGGGCGAGGGGATCGCCGCCCATGCCGTGGTCCTGTTGAGGTCTGAACATGGCAGTACATAGCGAACGGCTGGCCGCTCTTTTTACCGAACTCTGCGAAATCGATAGCCCTTCCCGGCAGGAAGGTCAAATTTCCCGGCGGTTGCAGGCAATCTTTCAGGAGCTTGGTCCTGAGGAAATTATTGAAGACGATTCGCACGAACGTACCGGTTCGGAATGCGGCAACCTGGTGATCCGTTTTCGCGGGGCCCTGGAGTTGGCGCCGATCTTTTTCAGCTGTCACATGGACACGGTCCAGCCGGCCCAGGGGGTGCGGGTCCAGCGGGTGGGCGGCCTGTTCACCAGTGCCGGCGACACCATCCTCGGCAGCGACGACAAATCCGGTATTGCCGCCTGCATCGAGGCCATGCGGAGTCTGCAGGAGCAGGGGCTGGCC
>CAIMMA010000370.1 GCA_903842475.1 uncultured bacterium | reverse complement strand
GATAGGAGGTGACCGCGATGCCCTGGACATCTTCCTGGAGAGCGGCGTTGACTATTTCCTGCACCGAACGGTTGTGGCCGAGATGGATAACTTCGGCGCCGGTGGCCTGGAGGATGCGGCGCATGATGTTGATGGTGGCGTCGTGGCCATCAAAAAGCGAGGCGGCGGTGACAAAACGTACTTTGTTGAGAGGTTTGTACGGCGCGGGTTTGCTGACAGGGTGGATAACGGTCATGGGGTCTCCTTGCCAATAAAAAGGGATACGTGATGTTCCGGCAGTACGGATGGGTTAGGCCCCCCCCTTCCAATCAATACATACCTGGATCGTTGTGTTTTTTAGTTTTTCATTCCGGGGAATCGGCCAGTTGCAACGCGCAAGCCTCGAGCCGTTCACCGTTTTTAGTAATGGCATTCCTCCTTCATTGTATGAAAAACAGTTGATGCAGAGTCAGGGTGCCCCTGTCGAGAAAACCCGGAGGGTTTCACCTCGCCCTGGTCATCCTGGATGGTATTTTTGATACGTATTACCTGGAACCGACGGCAACGGGCTTAGCTAGACAGTCGCTCAAGTCAGGTCGAAAGGTATATTCACTCCATAAAACCAGGTGTTATATACCCACCCAATTTTCACCTGTACAGTATATTTTTTTTCGCCTGCCAGGTTTATTGACGCAAGCGTCAAAGTGCGTTTCCCCTATTCATCGCGTCCTCGCCTTCTTTCCCCATGGCAGCCAAGGGATTCCCTTGCTTTTTATTGCTATTCCCGGTAATTCGAAGGTGTCTGCGGCAGGTGAAGGAATCAACAGTACAGGCCTGCCCCGCAGGTTATTCCCCGTATGGAGCAGCGGCAGCATGACAGCAGAATCCCCCGCAACACCGATGGACCAACAGCCTCCGGAACCGTCGAGTTCCCCTGCAAAAAAACAATACGACATTGCTTTTTATCGCGATTGGTGCAAGGCCTGCGGCCTCTGCATGGCCTTTTGCCCCAAAAAAATCATTCTCCCGGATAAAAACGGTAAACCTGTGGTTGCCGAACCGGACCAATGCATCGGCTGCCGTTTCTGCGAGATTCACTGCCCGGATTTTGCCATAACCATTACCGAACGGTTGCCAAAGCGGAGGCGAGACGATGTCTGAGCCCAAGGCCAAACGTCAACTCCTCCAGGGCAACGAGGCCATCGCCCATGGGGCCTTAGCCGCCGGTTGCCGGTTTTTCGCCGGTTATCCCATCACTCCGGCCTCGGAGATTTCGGAGTTGCTGGCCACCCTTCTACCCCGACAGGGCGGCACCTTCATTCAGATGGAAGATGAAATCGCCAGCATGGGGGCGGTGATCGGTGCCTCGCTGGCCGGGGTGAAAGCCATGACCGCCACCTCGGGCCCCGGCTTTTCGCTGATGCAGGAAAACCTCGGCTATGCCTGTGCGGCCGAGGTGCCCTGCGTGGTGGTTGATGTGATGCGCGGCGGGCCTTCCACCGGCCTGCCCACCAGCCCGTCCCAGGGGGATGTCCAGATGGCGCGCTGGGGCACCCATGGCGACCATCCCATCATTGTGCTCGCCGTCTCCTCTGTGAGCGACTGCTTCACCCTGACGGTTAAGGCCTTCAATCTCTCCGAGCAGTTCCGCGTGCCGGTCATCATTCTCTCCGACGAAATTGTCGCCCATACCAGGGAATGCGTGCAGCTGCCCGATCCGCAAACCATCCGCATCGTCAACCGCTTGCGCCCCAGCGTGCCGCCCGACTGGTACAAACCCTACGAAGGCGACAACCGGGGCATTCCCGCCATGTCGGCTTTTGGGGAAGGGTACCGCCACCATGTCACCGGCCTGGTCCATGACGAGTTGGGTTTTCCCACCGAAAAACCTAACGAGATTCTGAGTTTTCAGCAACGGCTCACCCAGAAAATCACCTGGGGATTC
>CAIMMA010000369.1 GCA_903842475.1 uncultured bacterium | reverse complement strand
GATGGCGTACTGACCTACTTTGCCCGGGATGCGGCACGCCTGATCCGTCAAGGCTAAGCGCCTCATGCGGGTCTTCACTGTTTCGGGGACACAGGTTCAAGCCGGGCTCACCTTGCCCCGGCAGTTGCCGGAAAGTGAGGACCGCTTCGACCACAGCCTCCTGGACGCCTTCCGGGAGTTTTACCTCGATGGTCTCCTTTTTCGGCACAAAGGGTTGCAAACTGGTGTCGCGCATGAGGGTCAGCTTGCGGTTGGCCGCGTACACCATCGTGTTGTCGTCATATCCCAGCTTATGTTGCGGCATGTAAATTTTGGTATCTTGATAAATTTCCTTGCCGTCCTTGGTTGTGACCTTGATGTCAAGGGTGACCCGGTTAGGAGATGGACAGCCGTCGGGGAAGCGATGGCCGATCCGGCTCACCACTTCGCTGTTGATGACCACCATCGGAATCAATTCCTTGGCCTTTGGTTTCATGCGATAGCCGATCGCGGTGATATTGAGGTCGATCGACTCCTGCAGGCGCTTGGAAGTCTGGGCGGGATCCTGATAGTTGGGTGGAAAGCGGTGACCGCCCTCTTTTTTCATGTGACATTGCTGACAGGATTCGGTTCCACCCATGGGCACGTAAAATTGCTGGTGGCTGTCGAAGGTCGAGGTGCACCACATGGGTTCGTCATAATGCTGAACATTCGGTCCTTGGTGGCACTGGGCGCAAAAAACCGTATCGGCCAGCAACTCGCTTTTGGCGGCAGTCGTGAATTTTTTGTCACCATGGGGGCCCGCGAATTTGGGCCCGTAAATAACGTTGGGCTGGGGCTTGCCGTCGCGGAACTTGCGGATGATGGCGTTGCGGTTATGGCAGACGATGCAGGTGATCTGAAGTTTGCTCAGGACCTCTTCATTGCCGTCAACGATGGCTTTGGCGATCTCGTTGGCCACACCCTCGGAGGCATCCATCATCTGGGGCAGGTGGCACTCGATGCAAGGTTTGAGAAATTCTCTGGTGCCGGGGGCGACCTCGCGCGATTTCTTGAGCTCCGTGTCCCGGGAATTGACATAGCCCTGGAAGGTGGCCAGCGTTCTGCCGATGGGGCCGAGCATCGGTTTGGCATGGAGCGATTGCTCCCACTGGGCAAAGATTTCAGGATGGCACTCCTTGCAACTCGATGCATCGTACTGTTGCACCAGTTCGTCAAGGGTTTGCGCTTCCTTCCCCGGCGAAACGCTAGGGATGATAGCCAACAGCAGTGCTGCGACGACTACCCGAATCAGTTTCATGGATTCCTCCTTTCGATGTGTGTTGTCTGGGGATGACCCCGTTTAAGGATCGTTCTCGCAGGTGACAGCGGGCCTTGGGCACGCTGCGGTTTGGTTGTGCAGAGGCTCGAAGATTCTCTTGGCTGAGGTGTGGAATTGTCACCCCCTGCCGGGCCTGGATGGATGCTGGGGGAAAGGGCAATGGTTGTTTTCGGGCCGGTGGCTGCGCGATGGAGAAAAAGAAGCTGCAACTGCAAGTCTTGGGGTTGCTTGTGT